>JAGPGI010000133.1 GCA_018056045.1 Paracoccus sp. (in: a-proteobacteria) | reverse complement strand
GGTCGGGATAATGCACGCAACATGTGGTTGTTTCTCCTCCTGTTTACACTGCCGGATGATTGTTGCGGCCGAGCGGGCCAATGTCCACCGCGCAAAAGGAAAAACCCATCTCCGCAGACCATGCCGGCATTCAGCCGGCCGCGCGTTTCCAGCCTGCGGCCAGCGCGCCCGCGCCGATCATCAGCGATCCGCCGACACGGTTGACTGTCCGCTGCACCGCGGGTTTGCGGATCGACTTGCGCGCCATCGAGGCCATCAGCGCATAGAATCCCGCGTTCAGGACCGCCAGCACGAGGAATGTCGTCTCGAAGACGATCATCTGCGGCAGCATCGGCTGCGTGGCATTCAGGAACTGGGGCAGGAAGGCGACGAAAAAGATGATGCTCTTGGGGTTCAGCGCCGTGACGACATAGGTGTGCAGGAAAATGCGCAGCGGGCGTTCCTTCGGCAGGGCATCGGCGCCGGCGCCGGTTCCGGATGCCGATACCGGCGCGCGCCAGAGCTTGAGGCCGAGATAGATCAGATAGGCGGCGCCGATCCATTTCAGCGCAGTGAACAGGGTGGCCGAGGTGGCGAGCAGCGCCCCGAGGCCAAGCATGGACGCTGTCATGGCGGTAAAATCACCCAGCGCGACGCCACCGACAGTCGCGCTCGCCGCTTTCCTGCCATTGCCGAGCGCGTAAGAGATCACCAGCAGGATCGTCGGGCCGGGAATTGCAAGCAGGACGGCGGAAGCGATTGCGAAGGCAAACCATTGTTCAAAAGCCATTGTGTCCCTCCAGTTGGAGGTCCGAGTAATCCACGGCTCTGAGGGTGGCGCAAGATGATTGCGCGGGGGTGCCGTCGCAGGGCAAAACCGGCCAGCAGGGTGCAGATGCGGCGCGAGCGATGGCCAAAGAAAAAGGGACGACCGAAGCCGCCCCTTTCCCACCCCCCAGTGGATTTTGGGTTGCGCTCAGCCGATGGCGGCCGCGCGCACGTCGTCGTCGATCTTGTCGGCATATTGGGCGAAGTTGTCGCTGAACATGCCCACGAGCTTCTTGGCCTGCGAGTCATAGGCGCTGGCGTCAGCCCAGGTCTCGCGCGGATCCAGCAGCTTGTCCTCGACTCCGGGAACCGAGACCGGGACCTCGAAGCCGAAATTCGGATCCTTGCGGAAGGTGGCGTCGTTCAGCGAACCGTCCAGCGCCGCCGTCAGCAGCGCACGGGTGGCGCGGATCGGCATGCGCTTGCCGGTGCCAAAGGCGCCGCCGGTCCAGCCGGTATTGACCAGCCAGCAGGTCGCGCCCGTCTGGGCGATCTTGTCCTGCAACAGCTTGCCATAGACCTCGGGGCGGCGCGGCATGAAGGGCGCGCCAAAGCAGGTCGAGAAGGTCGGCTGCGGCTCGGTCACGCCGATCTCGGTCCCCGGCGTCTTCGAGGTGAAGCCCGACAGGAAGTGATACATGGCCTGCGCTGGCGTCAACCGCGCGATCGGCGGCAGCACGCCATAGGCGTCGCAGGTCAGCATGATGACGTTTTTCGGCTGGCCGCCCAGCGAGCTGTCCGAGGCGTTCGAGATGAAGTCCAGCGGATAGGCGCAACGCATGTTGTCGGTGATCGAGTTGTCTTCGAAATCCAGCACCAGCGTGTCGGGGTCATAGACCATGTTCTCGATGACGGTGCCGAATTTCGAGCAGGTCGCATAGATTTCCGGCTCGGCCTCAGCCGAGAGGTTGATGGTCTTGGCGTAGCAGCCGCCTTCAAAGTTGAAGATGCCGTTATTCGACCAGCCATGCTCGTCATCGCCGATCAGCGTGCGTGAGGGATCGGCCGAGAGCGTCGTCTTGCCGGTGCCCGACAGGCCAAAGAAGATCGCCGAATCCGCCGGGTTGCCGATGGCGTGGTTGGCCGAGCAATGCATCGGCATCACGCCTTTTTCCGGCAGCAGGTAGTTCAGCAGCGTGAAGACCGACTTCTTGTTCTCGCCGGCATAGGCGGTATTGCCGATCAGGATCAGCTTCTTGTCGAAGTTCAGCGCGATCACCGTCTCGCTGCGGCAGCCATGGCGCGCGGGATCGGCCTTGAAGCTGGGGCAGTTGATGATGGTGAATTCGGGGACAAAGCCGGCCAGTTCGGTCGCAGCGGGGCGGCGCAGCAGGTGGCGGATGAACAGGCCATGCCAGGCCAGTTCGGTCACCACGCGCACGTCCAGACGCAGCGCCGGATCAGCGCCGCCGAACAGGTCCTGCACGAAGTAATCCTTGCCCTTCATGTGCGCGAGCATGTCGGCATGCAGGCGGTCAAAGGCCTCGGGGGTCATCTCGCGGTTGTTTTCCCACCAGATCGTGTTTTCGACCGAGGGGGTGCGGACGACATGCTTGTCCTTGGGCGAGCGGCCGGTATGGGCGCCGGTCGAGACCAGAAAGGCGCCGCCCAGACCCAGACGACCTTCGCCGCGCTGGATGGCCGCCTCGATCAGGGCCGGCTCAAGCAGGTTATAATAGGCATTGCCGAAACCCGTGATCCCTTGGTCTTCAAGACGACAATTCGGATTGACGCGCGGTTCGGTCATATTACCTGATCTCCTGCTATAATTCGGGGCCGGAAAAATGGGCCGTGCGGTCCTAATAGCACGGCTTTTCCTCAGCGAAAGCGCACATATGGGCAGGGTTAGCGCAACCAGACTAGGTTAGCGCAATCATTTGCAGAGTCGCGGGCTTGCGGTCATGATTTCGCCACAAAAGCGAGCGCGCGGCCCATCGGCGCCGGCGCGATTCGTGGCTGTTTGCGGGGCAGGGCGGGGGAAAAAGACATGATTGTGCACGCATCCTGCATCGCGTATCGCGGGCGCGGGCTCTTGATCCTGGGTCCTTCGGGCGCAGGCAAATCGACGCTGGCCCTTGAAATGATGGCCTTCGGTGCCGCGCTGGTGGCGGATGACCGGACCGTGCTGCGGACCGAAGGCGAGCGTCTGATTGCCGATTCGCCCGATGCGATCCGCGGCCGGATCGAGGCGCGCGGCGTCGGCATCCTGCGCGCCCGTGCCCATGGCCCGGTGCCGCTGGTTCTGGCGGTCGATCTGGGGCAGGCCGAGCCGGACCGCCTGCCCCCGGCGCGGGAACTGTCCATATCTGCAGGTCGGCTGCCCCTTGTTCTGGGCGCCGGTCGCATTCATCTTGCGTCAACCCTGTTACAGTATCTTGAAGGTGGTCGCGCCGATACTGATGGGCATAAGGATGGATGAGGCGATGGCAAAGAAGACGCATTCCCACGACCTGACGCAGGACGAGCCGGTGCAGCGGCTGGTTCTGGTCACCGGCCCGTCGGGGGCGGGGCGTTCGACCGCGATCAACGTGCTTGAGGATCTGGGCTACGAGGCCATCGACAACCTGCCCTTGTCGCTGGTGCCGCGCCTGCTGGACGGCCCGGCGCGGCCGGTGCCTCTGGCGCTGGGGCTTGATGTCCGCAACCGCGATTTCTCGGCCGCGAACCTGATCGAACTGATCGACCGCCTGACGCGGCTGCCCGAATATGCGCCCGAGGTGTTGTTTCTGGACTGCGCCACCGAACAGCTTTTGCGACGCTTCAATGAAACCCGCCGCCGCCATCCCCTGCGCGCCGAGGGGCCGCCCCTGGACGCGATCCTGGCCGAGCGCGACATGCTGGCCCCGATCCGCAACCGAGCGGATGTGCTGGTCGACACATCCGAACTGACGGTCCATGACCTCAAGGCCGAGCTTGCCCGCTGGTTCGATACCGAGCCGGGACGGCGGCTGTCGGTCTCGGTGCAGTCGTTTTCCTACAAGCGCGGGGTGCCGCGCGGCGTCGACATGATGTTCGACTGTCGCTTTCTTGCCAATCCGCATTGGGAGCCTGCGCTGCGCCCTCTGGACGGGCGTGATGCTGCAGTGCAGAATTACGTTGCGTCTGATCCCCGATTCGCCGAGTTCTTTCAGCGGGTCAGGGATCTTGCACTTTTTACCCTTCCTGCACATCTTGAGGAAGGTAAGGCCCACTTGGCAATCGGCTTCGGTTGTACGGGGGGACAACATCGTTCTGTCACAATGGCGGAAAAAATGGCAGATGCGCTTGCGAAAGCAGGTTGGCAGGTGTCAATTAGGCATCGGGAACTTGAACGCCGTGAAAAGGCGCCGGCACCTGCGGATGATGGGCTTGTGGAAGCTCCCCGCGCCGCCAGAGCGCAAGGACAGACGGCTGTGCGTGGTGGGGCGAATTGATCGGGATTGTCATTGTGGCGCATGGGGGCCTCGCACGGGAATATCTCTCGGCGGTCGAACATGTCGTAGGGCCGCAAACCGGCATCAAGGCCGTGATGATCGAGGAAAACCACGATCGGGGCGAAAAGCAGGCTGAAATCTGCGCCGCCGCCGATGCGGTGGATTCCGGCGACGGGGTGGTTGTTGTCACCGACCTGTTCGGAGGCTCGCCCTCGAACCTGTCGCTGATGGCCTGCGCGGCGCGCAACCGGTCTATCCTTTACGGGGCGAACCTGCCGATGCTGGTCAAGCTGGCCAAGTCGCGCAAGATGTCGGTCTCGGATGCCGTATCTCTGGCCAAGGATGCCGGGCGCAAATATATCAACAGCTACGATGTTCTTCCTGCCGATATTCTTCCCATTCCGAAACGTGCGGCTTCATGAGTGATCTGTTGAACGGGGCTGTGACCCGCGATCTTTCCATCATCAACGAAAAGGGCCTGCATGCGCGGGCCAGCGCCAAGTTCGTCGAGACCGTCGAACGCTTCGACGCCCGAGCCACCGTCGAAAAGGACGGGATGAGCGTATCGGGCGATTCGATCATGGGCCTTTTGATGCTGACCGCGCCGCGTGGCAGCACCATCCGCATCACCACCACGGGCACGCAGGCCGCCGAACTGGCGGAGGCGCTGACCAACCTTGTCGGCGATTACTTCGGCGAAGGCATGTAAGGCGGGACCGTGGCCCGCTCATCCTATCATCACGGCAATCTGCGTCAGGCCCTGGTCGAGGCGACCGTCCGCCTGATCGAGGAAAACGGCCCGCAGGGCTTTACCCTGGCCGAGGCCGCGCGGCTGGCCGGCGTCAGTGCCGCCGCGCCCTATCGCCATTTCACCGGCCGCGACGAATTGCTGGAAGAGGTCGCGCGGCAGGGGTTCGAGGAATTCGCCGACCGGCTCGAGGCCGCCTATGACGACGGCCGTCCGCGTGCGCTGACCGCATTCCTGCGCATGGGACAGGAATACCTGAACTTTGCCGCCGACCGGCGCGGCTTTTACATCGCCATGTTCGAATCCGGCATCTCGATTGCCGGCAATGCCGGGCTGTCCTTGGCATCCGAGCGGGCGCGGGGCGTGCTGGTGCGCGCCGCCGGCGGGCTTTTCGACAAGCTGCCCGAGGGGCGCCGCCCGCCCCCCGGCATGGTCGCCGACCACATCTGGGCGCTGAGCCATGGCGTGGTCGAGCTGTTCGGCCGCGGCAAGCCCGGCAGCCGCTCGCCCATCTCGCCCGCGGACATGCTGGAAAGCGGCGCGCTGATCTATCTGCGCGGGCTGGGTGTGATCACCGATTGATCGGTGGGCCGGGGCCCTTGTTCGCCGGCTTCCGGCAGTGGACGCCCGCCACGCTTCGTTGCTAAGATTTTCCTCAGGTGATGGTGAAGGAGGCGGGCATGGAGCGATTCACTGGTGGTTGCCTGTGTGGAAATCTGCGGATCGAGGCATGGGGGATGCCCTATCGGGTCGGGCTTTGCCACTGCATGGACTGCCGCAAGCATCATGGCGCGCTGTTTCATGCTTCGGCGGTGTTTCCCGAAAACGCGGTGACCGTCGCCGGGCAGACGGGCGAATATGACGGGCGCTTTTTCTGCCCGCGCTGCGGCTCGCCGGTCTTCTCTCGCAGCGAGGACGAGATCGAGGTGCATCTGGGTTCGCTCGACACGCCGAATCAGATGATTCCGACCTATGAGCTGTGGACCATCCGCCGCGAGGGCTGGCTGCCGCCATTCCCGCTGATGCATCATCACGCGCGTGATCGCGACCCCTGCGCGCACGAGGAATAGCGGCGCCCAAAGGGGCTGGGCGGCGCTGTCCGGGCGTCCTTTCAAAAAATTCTGCAGCTTTCCCTTGACTGCCGGCGCGCGTTCCCCATTTATGTAAATGTGAATAACATTAACATGGAAAGGCACCGTCAATGAGTCACACAGAAATCGCTGCCCGCCCTTCCGTCATGGACCGGATCGGTTCGGCTTTGGCCGGGATCCGCGATTGGCTGGACGAGCGCGGAAAGGGCGCCTGGATCGCCGCGATGATCCTGGCTTTCGTCGCCTGCTGGCCGCTGGGGCTGGCCCTTCTTGCCTATCTGATCTGGAGCAAACGCATGTTTTCCCGCTGTCACCGCAATGACAACCGCCGCGACAATATCGGCTTCCGCCGTCACGGCTTTGCCGCGCCGACCGGCAATTCGGCCTTTGACGCCTATCGCGAAGAAACGCTGAAACGGCTCGAGGATGAGCATAGCGAGTTCCTCGACTTCCTGAAAAAGCTGCGCGAGGCCAAGGACAAGGCCGAGTTCGACCAGTTCATCGAAGGCCGGACCGAACCGCGCCAACCGCAGAACTGACCGCATCACCGTGATATGGAAAAAGGGCCGGGGAAACCCCCGGCCCTTCTGTGTGTCAAAACGCAGGCTCTCAGTAGGAATATTCGGCATAGACGTGCGACAGATCGCCCGCCCATTCGCCGTGATATTTCTCCAGCATCTCATCGGCGGGCACCTTGCCCGTCTCGACGCTTTCCTTGAGCGCGTTCAGGAAGTGGGTCTCGTCCGGGACCAGACCGCCGGCGCCGGTCCGCGCCCGCGCCTTCAGCCCGGCCTCGGAAATCGCCAGAACCTCGCGCGCCAGATCGCGCATCACGCGGCCGTTCACCTGCGCGTCCAGCGCATGAATCCCGGCCTCGCGGCGCCAGCTTTCGCGGGTCTCGGCGTCCCAGCCCTTGACCAGATCCCATGCCGCATCCAGTGCCGACTGGTCATAGATCAGCCCGACCCAAAGCGCGGGCAGGGCGCAAAGCCTGCGCCACGGGCCGCCATCGGCGCCGCGCATCTCGATGAATTTCTTGACCCGCGCCTCGGGGAAAACGGTGGTCAGGTGATCCGCCCAATCCGACAGTGTCGGCACTTCGCCCGGCAGGGCGGGCAGGCGGCCGTTCAGGAAATCGCGGAAGCTTTGCCCCAGCGCGTCGATATATTTGCCGTCGCGATAGACGAAATACATCGGCACATCGAGGACGTAATCGACCCAGGCCTCATAGCCCAT
>JAGPGI010000003.1 GCA_018056045.1 Paracoccus sp. (in: a-proteobacteria) | reverse complement strand
GATAAGGTCTGCCAACGAAGATGCCATGATCGTCGATCACCTCGACGAACTGGATGTCGGCCGGGGTATGATCGATCTGGACGACCTCAAGGGCGTGGGCGGCACGGATGTATCCCGGACGCGGCTTTAGGCGGTGAAGATGCTTGCCACCGGAAAATCGCCGCCGCGCGATCTCCTCGGGGGAGAACACGTGCGGGATACGCTTGGCCACGGTGACATAGGCAGGGGGCTTGAATCCTTCACTGGCACAGCGCGCGCGGACTTCGTCAACGATAGGCGCCAGATCAGGTTGCTCCGGCTGTAGCCACATCTCCCGCAAGGTATCGGCAATGATGGCCTCCACGCCGGCCGATATCCTCGTCCGCCGCGCTCCGGTCGTCCGAGGAAGAAGCGACGAGACACGACGGTCCTCGCGATACCGGGCGAGCTGATTGTAGACCTGACGGGTAGAAAGGCGCTGTTCCACCGCTGCCCGGCTGACAGCCTCCCGCATCGGCAAGTCCCCGTCGAGAACCCGGTCGAGTTCGCGAGCGATCCGAACCGCCCTCGACCAAGCCTCGTCTGAAGCGCGGTAAGCTGCCCGCTCCAAGGGCCGATCTTTGCTGAGCGCTGTCATATCACCGTGCCCTGCGAACCCTATTGAAGTCCGAACTGAAATTGAAATCGCAAAGCAGAAACCCGCGCCGCTTCCAGCGCTACCTTGCGGAAATCATGTGAAAACCACGCAGTGAAATCGTGAAGGAAAAGCGACATCCGGTCCGACGACCCGGTCGGCTTCCTCTGGCGCAAGCGGCTGGCGCTTTCGGGTGCAGTGGCGGTCTCGCAGCTCGAGGGGCGCCGGGAAGATGCTGCTCGGCTGGCGTGCCTTGGGCGAGGCGCGGTTGGTCAGGCGGGGGCGAGGTCCGTGACCCGGCGGTCCGGCTTGCGGGTTGAGAGGTGGATGACGAAGTCTGAACCGCCGGGATAAGTGGATTTTCCACGCGACAGCAGCATTGTGCCGGGAGCAGGGAGAATGCGATGGGAAGACAATCGCGCCGAAACCACAGCCTGGCCTTCAGGCTGTGTGGAGGATCAGCAAACTGTCCGGGGCACTGTTTTCCAGACGCTTGAGTGCCAGTTGCCGTGGTCAGGGGCGAAAGAACGCCGATCGAACTGGTGCAGGATTTCAACGTTCACCCAGGCAGATCTGTCAGTGGAGCGACCATCTCCCTGGGGCGGGACGGGGTGTTCGGGGAGGCGATTAAGGCAGAACCGCAATCGACCATCGACGATAAGAACCTGCTCGCAAAGACTGGAGAGCTATCGCCGGACAATGGTTTCTGTTCGCCCCAACCGGCGTGGCGGGGCTGTAGCCGGGCGCGAAAAGAAGGGCGATCTTACGTATCGCTCAGCACCGGCCGCCAGGTCTTCGCGCCGGGGATCAGCCTGGGCATGCCATGGGACTACACCGCCTGAACGGCCAGGGCTTCTTCTCCGGAACCCGGTTCGGTCGAGCGGGCGCGATATCCTCAGGCCTGGCCGCGTTCCGGTGGAAAACAGCGGCCTGTTGCGCACAGAAGCACTGGTCAGAAATGCGAAGGGGCGCCGACCTCGGCCATCGTCAGCCTGCGGTCGGGCTCGGCACGGGCAAGTCTCGTTCGATGGAGTGACCTGGAGGGGCTGCCGAGGGCTGGCCGGCCGATTTTCCGCCTGCCTCAGTCCGGTCGGGATATGTCGTCCGCGCTGGCGGGCAAGCCGAAGCGCGACAGCAGCTTGTCGGCATAGCTGGCCTTCTCCGCGCCAAGGTGGTTGACGCCGATGGTCTCGGCCAGAAAGTCATAGCCTTGCGAGGCGGCAATCAGCGCGAGCGACATTTCGTCCAGATCGCTCCCGGCGGCAAGCGCTCCGGTTTCGACCAGCTCCTGCAGCGCCATCATGATCTCGCGCTGCATATTCGCGATCCCCTCGGTGAAAGCATCCCGGATTGCGGGGGTTTTGCGACTGTCCCACGCTTCCTGCCAGAGGTGATGCGCGACGACCAGAAGCGGGTTGAGCGCCGGATCGATATCCGCCACGCAGCCGGAGAGGATGGTCGCGATACGCTCACGCGGGGCATGGCGGCGCAACAGCGCGACGAGATCCGGCTCCAGCCGGCGCCAGACCTCGCGCACCGCCTCGGCCCGCAGCGCGTCGGCCGAGGCGAAATGATGGTGGATCTGACCGGGAGAACATCCCAGATCCTGGGCGATGCGTCGTACCGTGGCGGCTGCCAGGCCCTCTTGCGAGACGAGGTCAACCACCGCGTTCACGATCTGCTCTCGCCGCGCCTCACGTGATAAATATGCCACAATCAGCCCTCCCGGCGCCGCTTTCGTGCAGTATAGCGGTGATTTCCCGCCCGAGCAATATGGACACGCGTCCAACGTGGACATATAGCCAGGATTGAAATCATATCTTCCGTTCCCAGCTTTGGACTCTCCCATGCCCGCTTTCAGTCGCCTCCTCGCGGGGGCACGGTTTCTGCCGTTGATCCTTCTTTGCAGTCCGGCATTGGCCCAGGACGGGCAGATGCCGCCCTCGGGGGTTGGGGTCATTGTGATCCAGCCCGAAAATCTTGCCGTCACCTCAGAGCTGCCGGGGCGGATCTCGGCGACGCAGGTTGCCGATGTGCGGCCGCGGGTGAATGGCATCATCGAGAGCCGCGATTTCGAGCAGGGCAGTGTGGTGGCCGAAGGGGATGTGCTGTTCCGCCTTGACCGCGCGACCTATGAGATCGCCGTCGAAGCCGCGAAGGCCACAGTTGCCCGTGCCGAGGCGGTTCTGGTCGATGCGCGGGCAACCGAGCGGCGCTATGCCTCGCTCAATGAGCGCAATATCACCATCCAGGCCGAATATGAGACCGCGATGGCGGCACGGCTCCAGGCCGAAGCGGCGCTGGCCGAGGCCAATGCGCAATTGCGCGCGGCCGAAGTCAATCTCGGCTTCACCGAAATCCGCGCGCCGATCTCGGGGCGGATCGGGCGGGCGCAGGTGACCGAAGGGGCACTGGTCTCGGCGCAGGGCGAGGTGCTGACCACGATCCAGCAGCTTGATCCGGTCTATGCCGATATGCAGCAGCCGGTCTCGGAACTGCTGCGGCTGCGGGCCGAACTGGCCTCGGGGCGGCTGACCGAGGTCGAGCCGGGCGCGGCGCGGGTGGTGCTTCTGTTGGATGACGGGTCACAATATGAACATGCCGGCAAGCTGCTCTTTGCCGAGGCGGCGGTGGAGCGGTCCTCGGGCCAGGTGACGCTGCGCGCCGAATTCCCCAATCCTGACGGGGTGTTGCTGCCGGGCATGTATGTGCGCGTCTCGGTCGAGCAGGCGACTTCGGCGGCGGCCATCGCGATCCCCAGCCAGGCAGTGCAGCGCAGCGCCTCGGGGGCGGCCCAGGTCTATGTCGTGACCGCCGAAGGCACCGCCGCGCTGAAGCCGGTCGTTCTGGGCCGGGCAACCGGTAATCGGGTGATCGTGGAAGAGGGGCTGAGCGAGGGCGAGACGCTGATCGTTGACGGCTTCCAGAAAATGGGCCCCGGCGCGCCGGTGGCTCCGGTCTGCTGGGCCGATCCCTCCCTCTCCGAGCCACCCGCAGATGTCTGCATCCAGCGCCTCGGCGGTGATGCGGCCGCTGGCGATACGAACTGAGTTCTGATCCATGGCACGTTACTTTATCGACAACCCGGTTCTGGCCTGGGTCATCGCGATCTTCATCATGCTGGCGGGCGCGCTTTCGCTGCCGATGCTTCCGGTATCGCAATATCCTGATGTGGCCCCTCCCCAGGTCTCGATCTCAACCCGTTTCGCGGGCGCCTCGCCTGAGGATCTGTATCAGCAGGTCACCCAGCCCATCGAGGAAGAGCTGAACGGCATTCCCGGGATGCTCTATTTCCAGAGCACCTCGGAATCGACCGGCGCCGTCACCATCGATGTGACTTTCGAGGCCGGGACCGAAGTCTCCCAGGCCGTGGTCGACACGCAAAACCGTCTGCGCCGGGTGGAATCCGCCCTGCCGCAGCAGGTGCAGCAGCAAGGCGTCCTGGTCGAAGAGGCCGGTGCGGGCTTTCTGATGATGGTGACGCTGACCGCGACGCCGGAAACCGGTCTCGATGCCGTGGCGCTTGGCGACTATATTTCGCGCAATGTCGTCAATGAGTTGCGGCGTGTGCCCGGCGTGGGGCGCGCCCAGGTCTTCGCGACCGAACGTGCGCTGCGGGTCTGGATCGACCCGGCAAAGCTTGTTGGTCTGGACCTTTCTGTCACCGACATCACCAGCGCCATTGCCGAGCAGAATGCTCAGGTCACCGCCGGCTCCATCGGTGCGGAACCGGCGTCTGCGGGCACGCAGCTTCAGGCCACGCTGCTGGTGAGCGGCCAGCTTTCCACCCCCGAGCAATTCGGCAATATCGTGCTGCGTTCGGCCGAGGGTGGCGGGCTCGTCTTGCTGAAAGATGTCGCGCGCATCGAAATCGATGCCGAGATGTATGCCTTCAAGACTTTCCTCAATGGCCAGGAAACTGCGGCTATCGGTGTCCAGCTCTCGCCCACCGGCAATGCGCTGGATACGGCATCTGGCGTGCGCGATGTGATGGAACGGCTTGCGCCGCTCTTCCCCGAGGGGATCGACTATCAGATCCCCTATGACACCACGCCCTTCGTTTCCGCCTCGATCCACAAGGTGGTGATGACGCTGCTGGAAGCCGTTGGCCTCGTCTTTGTCGTGATGTTCGTCTTCCTGCAGAACTTCCGCTATACCGTGATCCCGACCCTTGTGGTGCCGATCGCACTGGCGGGGACGCTGGCGGTCATGCTGGCGGCGGGTTTCTCGATCAACGTGCTGACCATGTTCGCGATGATCCTCGCCATCGGCATTCTCGTCGATGACGCCATCGTGGTGGTGGAAAACGTCGAGCGGATCATGTCCGAAGAGGGGCTATCGCCGAAAGAGGCCTCGAAAAAGGCGATGGGGCAGATTTCCGGCGCGATTGTCGGGATCACGCTGGCGCTGATGGCGGTGTTCATTCCGCTGGCCTTCTTCCCGGGCTCGGTGGGCATCATCTATCAGCAGTTCTCGCTGACCATGGTCGTCTCGATTGCGTTTTCCGCCTTCCTTGCGCTCTCGCTGACGCCGGCGCTTTGCGCGACCTTCCTCAAGCCGGTCGCCAAGGGTCACGGTCACGCCAAACGCGGCCTCTTTGGTTGGTTCAACCGCAATTTCGACCGCGCCACCAAAGGTTATACCGGCGTGGTCGGCGGGCTGACACGTCGCGCGGGCCGGATGATGATCATCTATGTTGCGCTGGTGGCAGGCCTGGCCTGGTTCTATGTCAAAATCCCTTCGTCCTTCCTGCCCGAAGAAGATCAGGGCTATCTGGTCGCCAACCTTCAGGCCCCGCCCGGCGCCACCACCTACCGCCTGCGCGAGGTCACCAAACAGGCTGAGGGCTTTGCGCTTGGCATGGATGGCGTCGATTCCATCGTGGTGATCCAGGGTTATTCCTTCTTCGGTCAGGGGCCGAATTCGGGTCTCGCCTTTGTGACACTGAAAGACTGGGCCGAGCGCAAAACCCCCGAGCTTTCCGCCGGTGGTCTGGCAGGCCAGCTTTCGGGGATGCTGTTCTCGATCCGCGATTCCATCGCTTTCGCGCTGTCGCCCCCGGCGATCCAGGGCCTTGGCACCAGCTCGGGCTTTGCCTTCCGGCTGCAGGACCGCGCCAATATGGGCAATGCGGCGCTGCAGGAGGCCGCAGGCCAGATCATGGCCGGTGCCGCTGACAGCCCGATCCTTGGCCAGATGTATATCGAGGGTCTTCCCGCCGGCCCGCAGCTGAGCCTGCGTGTCGATCGCGAAAAGGCCAATGCCTTCGGCGTGACCTTTGGCGAGATCAACCGCACCATCTCGGTCGCGCTTGGCTCTGGCTATATCAACGACTTCCCGAATGAAGGCAAAATGCAGCGCGTCATGGTCCAGGCCGAGGCGTCGAGCCGGATGAACATTGAAGACGTGATGAAGATCAACGTCCGCAATGTGCAGGGTGGTATGGTACCGCTCTCATCCTTTGCGACGGCGGAATGGGGTTACGGCCCGACGCAGATCGTCGGCTATAACGGCTATCCTTCGCTCCGGATCAACGGCGAGGCCGCACCGGGCTATTCCTCGGGCGAGGCCATCGCCGAGATGGAACGCCTGGCCGGCGAGCTGCCGACCGGTTTCGCCTATGAATGGACCGGTCAGTCGAAACAGGAGATCGAAAGCGGCTCCCAGGCACCGATCCTGATCGGCCTCTCGATCCTCTTCGTGTTCCTTTGCCTTGCCGGGCTTTACGGCAGCTGGTCGATCCCGCTTTCGGTGATGCTGATCGTGCCGATGGGGGCGATTGGTTCGGTGGCGGCGGTGATGTGGGCGGGGATGGCGAATGACGTCTTCTTCACCGTCGGGCTGATCACCATTGTCGGGCTTTCGGCAAAGAACGCGATCCTGATCGTCGAGGTCGC
Source organism: Paracoccus sp. (in: a-proteobacteria) (assembly GCA_018056045.1). Lineage (GTDB taxonomy): Bacteria > Pseudomonadota > Alphaproteobacteria > Rhodobacterales > Rhodobacteraceae > Paracoccus. The sequence continues at coordinate 18,189 of JAGPGI010000003.1, read as the reverse complement.
CAAGGATCTGATCGCCGAAGGGATGGAGCTGATGGCCGCCACGGTCGAGGCCTGCCGCCTGCGGTTCCGCCCGATCCTGATGACCTCGCTGGCCTTCACCATGGGCGTGGTGCCGATGGCGATTGCCACCGGTCCCTCGGCTGCCAGCCAGAATGCCATCGGCATCAATGTGGTGGGCGGCATGCTCTCGGCGACCATCCTGGGTGTTTTGTTCGCGCCGATCTTCTTCGTCTTCGTGATGAAGATTTTCGGGACGCATAAGCGCCTTGGCAACAAGGCCTCCGTTGCGGGCGCCCCGATGTCCTCGCATCCCGCGGAGTAGCCCTGGCGGGGGCATGGCAGAGCATGCCCCCGTTTCCCCTTCCTCGCCCATAACAAAAAGACGAAATCCATGAGCAGAGCATCCCTTACTCCCCGTCGCAGTTCAGGTCTGGGTCGTTTTCTGACCATTCTGCCGCTGACGCTGGCGCTTTCCGCCTGTGTCACCACCGAATATTCCGCGCCAACCGCCGATACGGCGGCCAGTTTCGCCGCCTCCGCCCCGGGGCGCAGCGCGACGGGGTCCTGGTGGCTCAGCTTTGGGGACAAGACGCTGGACGGTCTGATCTCCACCGCGCTGGCGCGCAATCTGACGATCCATGAGGCGGTCGCCGCGATTGATGAGGCGGGCGCCGGCGTCGGTATCGCCGGGGCGGGCGCGCTACCGCAGGTCAGCGCCGGCGCCAATGCGACGCGTGGCGACAGCCAGGGCAGCGGTGTGATCTCGGACAGCACATCGGCCACGCTCTCAACCTCCTGGATGGTCGATATCTTCGGCGGCAACCGCGCCGCGCGCACGGCAGCCATCGCCGAGCTGGAGGCGGCAAAGCTCTCGCATGAGGTGGCGCGCCGGGCGGTGACCGCTGCGGTCGCCACCGCCTATGTCGATCTGCGCTATTACCAGGAAAGCATCGCGCTGACCCGCCAGAGCATCGCAAGCCGCCGCGAGACGCTGAACCTGACGCAGGAGATGCTGGAAGTCGGTCAGGCCAGCCGCCTCGATGTGCTGCAGGCCGAACAGGCGGTGGCGCAGGCCGAGGCCGGGCTGCCCGCGCTGGAGATCGGCTTTGACCAGGCGGTGAACCGGCTGGCGACGCTGACGGCCTCGCGCACGGCCGAGCTGCGCCCGGGCCTGCAAAAGGGCCGCGCGCAGCCATCGGCGCGGGCGAAACCCTCGGTCGGCTTTCCCGCCGAGGTGATCCGCGCCCGCCCCGATGTGCAGATCGCCGAGCGCAGCCTTGCCGCAGCGGTGGCCCGTATCGGCGTCGCGAAGGCCGAGTTCTGGCCCTCGGTCAGCCTGTCGGGGTCGATCCGGCCCAGCAATATCCGGGGCGGCGCCAATCCGACCTCCTGGTCTCTGGGGCCGCAGATCAACCTGCCGATTTTCACCGGTGGTGCGAACCGGGCCAATCTGAAAGCGGCGGAATCGCGGGCGGTCCAGGCCCATATCCGCTGGCAGGCCGCCGTGCTTGATGCGGTGGAAGAGGTGGAGAACGGGCTTTCCGCCTGGCGTCGCGGCGGGGCCAATGTCGCTGCGCAGCGCAAACTGGTGGGAACGGCGCAGGAGACGGTGACGCTTGCGCGCGATTCCTGGCGGGCGGGGCAGACGGATTTCTTCACCGTGCTCGATGCCGAACGCACCGCGCTGACCGCGCGCACCGCGCTTGCCGCCGCCCTGCGTGACCAGGCGGCAGCCTATATCGCCGTTTCCATCGCGGCAGCCGCCCCGATGTAAGGGGCAAAGGACCAGGGCGGCACAGCCCGCCCCGGTCCCGTTCCGACAAGCCCATAGCCAAAGCAAAGAGATGAAACATTTCCTCCTTTTCCTGGCCATATTGCCTGGTCTTGTGATGACGGGCGACGCGAGGCCCGGCTTCGCGGATGAGGTCATCGCAGGTCTCGGCCAGTCCTCGTTCAACAGCCGCGACGGGAAGGATTCTGTGGTCCTCTCGGCTGAGTATCGACCCGATCCGTTTGGCCGGTTTCTTGGGGCAGCTGCGAGTTTTGCAGTCGCGTTTGATGCCCATGCCGAGGGTGATGTCTTTGCCGGGTTCGGTCTCGGGCTTCGCTGGGATCTGAACCGCCGCTGGTTCCTCGATCTGTCGGTGATGCCGGGCCTGTGGCGTGCCTCAACCCCGTGCAATGATCTCGGCGGCGATTTCCAGTTCCGCTCGACCATCGGGCCTGGCTACCGCCTGACCGACACTTCGGCCATCTCGTTTGTCCTGAGCCACAAATCCAACGCCCATATCGAGGACCGCAATCCCGGGCTCGATATGGTGCTGCTGCGCTGGCATATGGCCTTTTGACGATGACCGATGTCTTTCGCCCCGGAAATGCCCTCACGGAACTGATCGGCCTGATCCGCTCGGGCGATGACTGGGAGTCGGGGCTGGTGGTGCGGGCGTTTGGCACAGGCGCCCATGTCGCGAAAGTCCATCACGCCTGCCATGGATCGCTGGATGCGGCGCGGGCTTTGCAAGAGGCGCTCTTGCCGGAATGGAGCGTGAGCCACAGCCAGACCTCGTCCGAATGCTGGGTCTCGGTGTTGCGGCGGCCGGATCGCAGCTTTCGACCGCTGTGCAGGGGGGCAGGGCGGCCGGCCCAGGCCTGGCTACTGGCGATCCTTTATGCTGTCCAGGCCGAGAGAAACGAGACAACATGAACCGGCAGCGCCGGATCTCATGCCTGCAATCAAGGGTCAGACTGCAAGGAGGGCAGCCCTATGAAACCGATCTGGAGAGACATCGCCGTTTTCATCGATGCGTCACCTGAGGGAGAGATCCTCGCAGGCCATGCGGTCAGGCTGGCCGCGCAGCACCAGGCGCATCTGGTCGCGGTCTATGGCCTGTCGCGCCATGATGAAGGCGCAAGGATGCCGGGTTATATCCGCGGCAGGGCCGCCATCAGCAGCCTGATCGAGCGCGAAAAGGCAGAGGAGACCCGCAAGGTCGTCAGGGCCGGTCAGCGATTTGCAGAGCTGACGGCAGGGTCCGGGATCACCTCCGAATTCCGTATCGTCTGGCGTGACGATATGGGCGATGAAAAGGTGCTCAGGGCGCTGCATTGCGATCTGGCGATTGCCGCCCATCCAAGGCTCGCTGGCCTGCCGACAAGCTGGTCGGCCGAGCGCATCCTGATCGATTCCGGCCTGCCGGTGCTGATGATCCCGCAAGGCTGGCAGGGCGACACGATCGGTCAGAAGATTGTCATCGCCTGGAATCGCAGCCGTGAGGCCCGGCGGGTGGTCAGCGACGCCATGCCCTTCATCGAGGCGGCGCAGAGCACGACCATCCTGACCGTCGATGCCGGGCGCGATCCCGACTATTACGGCGACGATCCAGGCTCTCACCTGCGCCAGCATCTCGCGCGCCATGATGTCAGCGCCGAGGTCACGAATGTCAGCTCGGCCGGGCTTTCCGTGGCTGAAACGATCTTGCAGCAGACCTCGCAGGCGGGGGCGGATCTCCTCGTTGTCGGCGCCTATAGCCGGCCCCGCGCCAGCGAAATCCTGTTTGGCGGCACGACAAGATCGCTTATCGGCGAGGCCCGGATCCCGATGCTGATGTCCCGCTGACCAGGGTCAGCGCCCCTCGGGGGGCTTTCGCCAATCGTTCAGGCGGGTCGCCAAAGCGACGACGCATCTCTGCAATCACCTGTATCGCGGCACGGGTTTCCGGGGTGTCTGGCGGCCTGTTGCGCTCTTGATTGCCCCGACAGACGGGGGTGGTGCTTCCCTCGGTCGAACCCTGAGCGGGTGTCAGGGACCATCCGGTGGCATCATCGCATTCAGCAACGCCATTTCGAGCATATGGTATTGATCCTCTTCCGGGATCGACACCAAATCCTGCGGGCACAGCACCGCCCGATGCGTCACAAAGCCGCTCAGCAGGCTGAGGGCAAAATGTGCCCTTCCCATATCGGAATGGCCGAAGGCTCTGCTGAGGGGAATGGCAAGCGAGGCCTCGATAAAACCGGCAATGATGGTGCGGGCTTCGCTGCACAGGCTCGATTGTATCAGGAGGTGCAGCGGCCGGACATCCTCAAGCTTGCGGGGATTGCGCAGGAAGGCCAGATTGCAGATCCGCCGGATCATGGTTGCCCCATCCGGTTGCCCTGTCGCGATGTCGTCAATCGGCCCGAGCGCCAGCAGAGCATGGCGGAAGATCTCGGCCTTGGAGCCGAAAGCGCGATGGACATAGGCCACATCGACCTCGGCCGCCGCCGCAATATCGCGCAGGCTTGTGTCGGAATAGGGCATCCGGGCGAAAAGCAGCATGGCCGCATTCAGGATGCGCTCTTTCCCGCTTGTCGTCTGGACGGGCGCGCGGGCGATATCGCTGGCTGGGGTCACATTTCTGGGCATGGGCGGGTTTGTTTCGTCCGGATTGTCTTACGGAAAGCAACTGGTGATTGTTCCTGGCGCGGTCGACGCACCTCTGGGCGGCTCCGAACAGGTTCTGGTATTTAGCCCTTCTGCTGTCGCGGAACAACCGGCACCGTGTTTCGGGATATTGGAAATACAGGATTTCTGCCGGGTCATCGTGTGTTGACAAGTCCGGAGCCGGGGGTGAAAACCGCAGGGGAACAGGCGTTAAGCCTCCATCAGCACAGTGTCAGAGGCGGGTCATGGCAAAGCGGAACGGAATCATCCTGGCGGGGCTGGCCGCAGCGGCGGCGCTTGGCTGGCTGGCCTGGGACAGGTTGCAGCCGGCGGGTCTGCCGGCGGGGTTCGCCTCGGCCAATGGCCGGATCGAGGCGACCGAGATTGATATCGCGGCCCTGACCGGCGGGCGGATTGCAGAGATTACCGCAGCCGAGGGCGATCTGGTCAAGGCGGGTGATCTGCTGGTGCAGATGGATGTGGTGCAGCTGAACGCGCAAAAGCGCCAGGCCGAGGCGCAGCTGGCCCGTGCCGAAATCGGGGTCGAGACCGCAAAGGCCTTGGTCGCCCAGGCCGAGGCCCAGGAGCGCGCCGCGCAGGCTTCGGTCGATCAGGCGGCGGCGGTCGCCGATGCCGCCGCCCAGCGTTATGCGCGCAGCGTGCAGCTTGCGGCCAATGCCACCGTCTCGCAGCAGGTGCTCGATGATGATCTGGCGCGCGACCGCCAGGGCAAGGCCGGGCTCGCCTCGGCCGAGGCCAGCCATGCGGCGGCGCTCGCCGGGGTCAGCAGCGCCGAGGCCCAGGTCGTCGATGCCGGGGCTGCGGTCGAGGCGGCGAAGGCCTCGATCGATGCGATTCAGGCCAGCCTTGATGACGCGACTCTGACCGCGCCGCGCGCGGGCCGCATCCAGTACCGCATCGCGCAGGAGGGCGAGATTGTCGGCTCCGGCGGGCGGATCCTCAGCCTCGTTGACCTGGGCGATGTCTATATGACCGTCTTCCTGCCGACCTCGCAGGTCGGTCGGGTGCAGGTCGGCTCTGAGGTGCGGCTGGTGATGGATGCGGCGCAGGAGCTGGTGATCCCGGCGACGGTCTCTTATGTCGCCGATGTGGCGCAGTTCACGCCGAAGACGGTCGAGACCGCCGATGAGCGCGAGAAGCTGATGTTCCGCGTCCGCGCCCGCATCGACCCGGAACTGCTGTCGCGCCATATTGAATATGTCAAAACCGGCCTGCCGGGCATGGCCTATCTGCGGCTTGACCCCAACGCCGCCTGGCCCGACTTTCTGGCCAATGTCGTGAAATGAGCGGGTCCGTTTCTGGTGCAGTTGCCGGGGTCTCCGGCCTGACGCTGCGCTATGGCAAGGTCACGGCGCTCGACGATGTGACGCTTGAGATCCCCTCGGGCCGGATGGTCGGGCTGATCGGGCCGGATGGGGTCGGCAAGTCGAGCCTTTTGTCGCTGCTGGCGGGCGCGCGGGTCATCCAGGACGGTCATGTGCAGGTGCTGGGCGGTGATATGCGCGATGTGGCGCATAGAAACCGCGTCTGTCCGCGCATCGCCTATATGCCGCAGGGGCTGGGCAAGAACCTCTATCCGACGCTTTCGGTTGAAGAAAACCTCGATTTCTTCGGCTCGCTGTTTGGTCATGACAAGGCGGAACGCGAACGCCGGATCACGGATCTGCTGGCAGCAACCGGCATGACGCCGTTCCGCACGCGCCCGGCTGCGAAACTCTCGGGCGGGATGAAGCAGAAGCTGGGCCTGTGCTGCGCGCTGATCCATGACCCGGATTTCCTGATCCTCGACGAGCCGACCACCGGCGTCGATCCGCTCTCGCGCCGCCAGTTCTGGGATCTGATCGACCGCATCCGAGTGACCCGGCCGGGGATGAGCGTGATCACCGCCACCGCCTATATGGAGGAGGCCGCGCGCTTCGACTGGCTGGTCGCGATGAATGCGGGGCGGGTGCTGGCGACCGGCACCACCGAGGATCTGCTGTCGCGGACCGGGGCCGATAACCTCGACGCGGCCTTCATCGCGCTTTTGCCGGCGGAAGACCGGGGCGAAGACAGCGCCGTGGTGATCCCGCCGCGCACCCGTGATGACAGCGAGATCGCCATCGAGGCCGAGGGGCTGACACAGCGCTTCGGCGATTTCGTCGCAGTGGACAATGTGTCCTTCCGCATCCCGAAGGGCGAGATCTTCGGCTTTCTCGGCTCAAACGGTTGCGGCAAGACGACGACGATGAAGATGCTCACCGGTCTCCTGGAGCCGAGCGAGGGGCGCGCGAAACTCTTCGGCCATGAGGTTGATGCGAGTGATCTCTCGGTGCGCCGCCGGGTCGGCTTCATGTCGCAGGCCTTCTCGCTTTATGCCGAACTGACGGTGCGGCAGAACCTTGATCTGCACGCGCGGCTCTTTGATATGGCAGCGGAGAAGATCCCCGCCCGGGTCGAAGAAATGATCGCCCGTTTCGATCTGGGCGATGTGACCGACAGCCTGCCCGAGGCGCTGCCGCTGGGCATCCGTCAGCGGCTCTCGCTGGCGGTCGCGATGATCCATGCGCCCGAGATCCTGATCCTGGACGAGCCGACCTCGGGGGTGGACCCGGTGGCGCGGAATGGTTTCTGGCGCATTCTGGCGGAGCTGTCGCGCAAGGATGGCGTGACGATTTTCGTCTCGACCCATTTCATGAACGAGGCGGAATGGTGCGACCGCATCAGCCTGATGCATGCGGGCAAGGTGCTGGTCTCGGATACCGCCGAGGGCATCACCAAGACCAAAGGCTGCGCCACGCTGGAGGATGCCTTCATCGCCTATCTGGAAGAGGCGATTGGCGAGACGGCACCCCCGCCTGAGACCCCGGCTGCCCCGCCAGTCGAGGTGGCGCATCCCGCGCCGCAATCCGGCTTCAGCCTGCGGCGGCTGCTCAGCTATTCGCAGCTGGAAAGCCTGCAGCTGCAGCGAGACCCGATCCGGCTGACCATGGCGCTGGTCGGCAGTCTTCTTCTGATGATCGTGATCGGGCTGGGCATCAATATGGATGTCGAGGATCTGAGTTTCGCCGTGCTCGACCGTGACCAGTCCACCACCAGCCGCAGCTATATCGCCGATATCGCGGGCTCGCGCTATTTCATCGAGCAGCCGCCGCTGACGAGCTACGATGAGATCGACGCGAGGATGCGGTCGGGCGAGTTGGCGCTGGCGATAGAGATCCCGCCCGGTTTCGCCGCCGATATTGCGGCAGGCAGGACTGTTCAGGTCGGGGCCTGGTTTGATGGCGCCAACCCCACCCGTGCCAATACGGTGCAGGGCTATGTCCAGGGCATGCATGGCGACTGGATCCTGCGCCAGGCGCGCGAGCTTTACGGCGATGCAGCCACCAGCGGCAGTTTCGAGCTGGTGACGCGCTACCGCTACAACCCCGATGTGCGCAGCCTGAATGCGATGGTGCCCGCAATCATCCCGCTGCTTTTGCTGATGATCCCCGCGATCCTGACGACACTCTCGGTCGCGCGGGAACGCGAACTCGGCTCGATCATCAATTTCTACGTCACCCCGGTGACGCGGCTCGAATTCCTGATCGGCAAGCAGCTGCCCTATATCGCGCTCGCCATGCTGAACTTCTTCCTGATGATGGCCATGGCGGTCACTTTCTTCGCCGTGCCCTTCAACGGCAGTTTCCTCGGCTTCACCCTTTCGGCGCTGATCTATGTCACCGCGACGACGGCGCTTGGCTTCCTCGTGTCCGTGTTCATCGCAAGCCAGGTTGCGGCGCTTTTCGCCACCGCGCTTTTGACCATGATCCCGGCGGTCAGCTATTCAGGGCTGATCGACCCGGTCTCTTCGCTTTCGGGCTTTGGCCGGGTGCTGGGAGAGATCTACCCCTCGACCTGGTTCATCACCGCCGCGCGGGGATCTTTCTCGAAAGCCTTCGGGCTGGCGGAGCTTGCGGGGCCGATGCTGGCCATGGGCATCGCCATTCCGGTCGTGATCGGGCTGGCGGCGGTCTTCCTGCAAAAACAGGCGAAGTGAGGGGCGGATGAACCTGCGCAACACCTTCAATCTGGGCGTCAAGGAATTGCGCGGGCTCTGGCGCGATCCGGTGATGCTGGTCTTGATCGTCTATTCCTTCTCGCTGTCGGTCTGGACCTCTTCGAATGCCGCGCCCGAGGCGCTGACCAATGCCGCGATCTCGATTGTGGATGAGGATCAGTCGCATCTCTCCTCCCGCATCACCTCGGCCTTTTACCCGCCTTACTTTGTCGCGCCGCAGATGATCACCACGGCCGAGATGGATCAGCGGATGGATCAGGGCCTCGACACGTTTGCGCTGAACATCCCGCCGGATTTCGCGCGTGACGTGCTGGCGGGCAAAAGCCCGGCGATCCAGCTGAATATCGATGCGACCCGCATGAGCCAGGCCTTTACCGGCGGCGGCTATATCCAGCAGATCGTCTCTGCCGAGGTCTCGGAATATGTCGCGGGCTATCGGGCCGCGACCGCCCTGCCGGTCGATCTGGCTTTGCGCGCGCGCTATAACCCCTCGCTTGATCCGAAATGGTTCGGGGCGATTTCCAGCGTGATCCAGTCGATCACCATGCTGTCCCTGGTGCTGACCGGGGCGGCACTGATCCGCGAGAAGGAGCATGGCACGGTTGAGCATCTGCTGGTCATGCCCGTCACCGCGACCGAGATCATGTTGTCAAAAATCTGGTCGATGGGGCTGGTGGTGCTGCTGGGGTCGAGCTTTTCGCTGATCATGGTGGTGCAGGGGCTGATGGCGGTGCCGGTGCAGGGCTCGGTCGCGCTGTTCCTTGCGGGGGCGGTGCTGATGGTCTTCGCCATGACGGGGCTGGGGATCTTCCTTGCCACGGTTGCGGGGTCGATGCCGCAATTCGCGCTGCTCCTCATGATGGCGCTTTTGCCGCTGCAGGTGCTGTCAGGTGCGATGACACCGCGCGAATCCATGCCCGAGATCATCCAGACCATCATGCTCGCCGCCCCCAACACGCATTTCATCATCCTGTCGCAGGGCATCCTGTTCCGGGGCGCGGGGCTGGATGTGGTCTGGCCGCAATTCGCGGCGCTGGCGGTGATCGGCGTGGCGCTCTTCTGGCTGGCACTGATGAGGTTTCGTAAATTCCTGCGGTAGTACGGTATGTTGAAGAAAGCCCTTCTGGTCCTGGCCCTGACGCTTGCGGGGTGTAACACGCGCCCGGGGCCGGAGGTTCTGGCCCCCGATGCCAGCGCCCTGCCCGAGGGGGCCCGCCTTGTCCGGGTGCTGGCGGTGACCACCCGCGCCCCCGAGGCGCAATCGCCCGGCGCCTTTGGCGCCACCCGTGCAGCCAGCCCGAGCTGGCTGGAATATGAGGTCTCGGTGCCGCCGGGCCATCAGCCGGGGCGGATCGAATGGCCCGATGGCGCCAGCGATGCCGCGAAGAATTTTACTGTGCGCCGCCAGACCGCGCTCAGCCGCGAGGCCTTTGCCGCAAAGCTGCCGCGCGCGGGGGTCGGGCTTTATATTCACGGCTTCAACACCCGCTATCACGAGGCGCTCTACCGCGCCGTGCAGCTGTCGGTCGATGCCCATATGCGGGGCGCGCCGGTCCTGTTCACCTGGCCCTCGGCGGGGAATGCCGGGGCCTATCTGGCCGACCGCGATGCCTCGGATTTCTCGCGCGCGGCGCTGGCCGATCTGCTCGGGCTTTTGACAAAGGGGCGCTCCTCCCGCGCGCCGGTGCCGGTGCTCGCCCATAGCATGGGCGCGCGGATGACGATGGAGACCCTCGTTCAGCTGCGCCTTGCCGGGCGCGGTGCGGTGCTGGACCGGATCGAGCTGGTGCTGGCCGCGCCCGATATCGATATCGACCTTTTCCGCGCCCAGATGGCGAGCCTTGGGCCGATGAAACATCCGATCACGGTGCTGGTCTCATCGGATGACCCGGCTCTGAAACTTTCGTCGCGGCTGTCGTCGCGGCGGATGCGGCTGGGGCTGGCCGATGTGCATGATCCGGCGATCCAGCGGCTGGCGGTCGAGACCGGGATCCGCATCGTCGATATCACCGATATTGCCACCCGTGATCCGGCCCATAGCCGCTATGTCGGGCTGCTTTCCGGCGAGGCCGGGGCGATGGCGGATAATACGCTTTTCGGGGGAATGCGCCAGGCCGGAGCCTTTGTTTTCAACCAGGTCGGCGGGGTGTTCAACGGGATCGGTGGCGCTTTGGCCGACTGAGGCCGGGCCCGCATCCGGGAATGGGAAATCTGAGATTCCTTGATCTCGATCAACACGCGTTGATAATCCTGTGCTAACCTCGGTGGGCACAGTGGAGACGCGACATGGCCCTTCCCCCGACATCGAACCCTGCGGATGAAAGTCTCGGGATCGAGGCCTTCCAGGCCTTTGACCGTATCCGAGAGGCGCTGTCCGGCCAGCTGAGCGGCGGCATCTCACCCGGGTCGCTGATGATGGCCTATGTCGACTGGGCCTTTCATCTGGCCCAGGCGCCGGGCAAACGGATGGAACTTGGCGTCAAGGCGGGGCGCAAATGGCAGCGTCTCATGGCGTCAGTGATGGACCCGCAGGCCGTGCCGGTGATCACGCCCTTGCCCGGCGACCGCCGTTTCACGGGCGAGCCCTGGGCGAAACCGCCCTTCAGCTGGATGTCGCAGGCGTTTTTGCTGCAACAGCAATGGCTGCACAACCTGACCCATGAGGTGCCGGGTGTCACCAAACACCACGAGGATGTGGTGTCCTTTGCGGCGAAACAGATGCTTGATGTATTCTCGCCCTCGAACAATCCTTTCACCAACCCCGAGGTGCTGGCGCAGACCTGGGCCACGGGCGGCATGAACTTTGTGAAGGGCTGGCAGAACTGGCTGCAGGACGCCAGCCGCCAGATCAGCCAGGAGCCGCCCGAGGGTGTCGAGGATTTCACCCCCGGCCGCGATGTGGCGGTGACGCCGGGCAAGGTGATCTTCCGCAACCATCTGATCGAGCTGATCCAATATACGCCCGTGACCGAAACCGTGCATCCCGAGCCGGTGCTGATCGTCCCGGCCTGGATCATGAAATATTACATCCTCGACCTCAGCCCGGAAAACTCGCTGATCCGCTGGCTGGTGGCGCAGGGCCACACGGTTTTCGCGATCTCCTGGCGCAATCCGGGCGCGGAGGACCGCGATCTGACGCTGGAGGATTACCGCGAGCTGGGCGTGATGGCGGCGCTGGACGAGATCACCCACCTGGTGCCCGATCAGAAAATCCATGCCACCGGCTATTGTCTGGGCGGCACTTTGCTGTCGATCGCGGCGGCTGCCATGGCGGGAGAGGGGGACGCGCGCCTCGCTTCGCTGACGCTGCTCGCAGCCCAGGTGGATTTCACCGAACCGGGAGAGCTCGCGCTCTTCATCGACCCGAGCCAGCTGCATTTCCTTGAAAGCATGATGTGGAACCGCGGCTATCTTTCCGCCGATCAGATGGCCGGAGCGTTTCAGTTGTTGCGCTCGAATGATCTCGTCTGGTCCAGGATGGTGCGCGATTACATGATGGGCGAGCGGGCGGAGATGAATGATCTCATGGCCTGGAATGCCGACAGCACCCGGATGCCCTACCGGATGCATGCCGAATATCTGCGCAGGCTCTATCTGGAAAATGAGCTCTCGTCCGGGCGCTTCATCGCCGGGGGCAAGACGGTTCTGTTGCAAAACATCCGGGTGCCGGTCTTCGCGGTCGGGACTGAACGCGATCACGTCGCGCCCTGGAAATCGGTCTACAAGATCCACCAGTTCACCGATTGCGAGGTGACTTTCGCGCTGACCTCGGGCGGGCATAATGCGGGGATCGTCTCGCCTCCCGGCCACCCGCGCCGAAGCTTCCGGCTGGCGACCCGCGCCCATGGCGATGCGCTTTTGCCGCCCGAGACCTGGGCCGAGGCAAATCCTGCGGCCGAGGGGTCCTGGTGGAGCCCTTGGCAGGCCTGGCTTGCCGCGCATTCCGCCGCCCCCGCCGCGCCGCCCGCGATGGGCAAGGTGCTGGCAGAGGCACCAGGAACTTATGTCTTTCAGCGGTGACATGATGAGCGAGACTCTGACCAACCATCTGTTCCACCAGATGAAAATCGGTGACCGCGCCAGTCTGCTGCGCCATGTCGGCCCCGAGGATATCGCGCTTTTCGCTGCGGTCTCCGGCGATGCCAACCCCGCGCATCTGGATCCGGGTTTCGCCGCCCATGGCCCGTTTGGCCATGTGGTGGTGCATGGCATGTGGACGGCGGCGCTGATTTCGGCGGTGCTGGGCACCCGCCTGCCGGGGCCGGGGACGATCTATCTCGACCAGCAGATCCGCTTTCAAAAGCCGGTTTCCCCCGGCGATACCATAACCGCCGAGGTCGAAGTGGCTGAGCTGATCGAGGGTAAAAACCGTGTTCGCCTGACCACCACCGCCCGCAATCAGCTGGGCGAGGTGGTGCTTTCGGGTGAGGCGCTGGTGCTTGCGCCGGTTGAGCAGCTGACCTGGGTGCCGGGGAACCTGCCCGAGGCGGTGATCTTGCCGAAAGGTCGCTGGCAGGGCTTTGTCGAAGAGGCCCGGGCGCTGCCGCCGGTGCGGGCGGCGGTGGTGCATCCCTGCTCGAAATCCGCGATCCTTGGCGCGGTCGAGGTGCGGGACGAAGGGCTGCTGGATCCGATCCTGATCGGCCCCGGCGCAAAGATCCGCGCGGCGGCAGAGGAGGCCGGGGTCTCGCTCGATGGCTTCCGGATCGAAGAGGTCGAACACAGCCATGCGGCGGCGGCGCGGGCGGTGGAACTGGCCGCGAAGGGCGAGGTCCAGGTGCTGGTGAAGGGCAGCCTGCATTCGGATGAGCTGCTCTCCGCCGTGGTCTCGAAAACCGGCGGGCTGCGCACGGAACGCCGGATCAGCCATGTCTATGCGATGGATGTGCCAGCCTACGGGAAGCCCGTGATCGTCACCGATGCCGCGATCAATATCGCGCCGACGCTCGAGCATAAGCGCGACATCTGCCAGAATGCCGTCGATCTGATGCGGCTTTTGGGGCGCGACCAGCCCAAGGTCGCGGTGCTGGCGGCGGTCGAGACGGTGAACCCGATGATGCCCGCGACGCTCGATGCCGCCGCGCTGACGGTGATGGCGGCGCGCGGCCAGATCACCGGCGCGCTGGTCGACGGGCCGCTGGCCTTTGACAATGCGATCAGCCCCGAGGCGGCGGCGACCAAGGGCATCACCTCGCAGGTGGCGGGTGAGGCCGATATCCTGCTGGTGCCGGATCTTGAGGCCGGGAATATGCTCGCCAAACAGCTGATCTATTTTGCAGGGGCGACGGCGGCGGGGCTGGTGCTGGGCGCGCGGGTGCCGATCGTGCTGACCAGTCGCGCCGATCCCTTGTCGGCCCGCATCGCCTCGGCCGCTTTGGCGAAACTGGTCGCGATCCGCAAGGCGGAGGGCAAGGCATGACCCGCGATCTGATCCTGACCTTCAACGCCGGGTCATCGACCATCAAACTGGGCTTTTACGCGCTGGAGATCGCCGGGCCGCGCCCGCTGGCCTCTGGCGTGATCGATTTTCGTGACGAACCTTTCGCGGTGCGTCTGAAGCGGGAGGGGGAGATGCTCTCCGGCCCGATCAGCGCCGATCCGGGCGATCTGACGGCGGTTCTGAACCAGGCTTTCGCCTGGCTGGCAGGGCAGTTCGATCTCTCGCGCCTCGCGGTGATCGGCCACCGGGTGGTGCATGGCGGGGATGTTTTCAAAGGCCCGGCGCGGATCACCGATCGGGTGATTGCCCAGATCGACGCGCTGGCGCGGCTTGCGCCCTTGCATCAGCCGCAGAGCCTCGCGCTGATCCGGGTGATGCGGGCGCTTTACCCGGATGTGCCGCAGACGGCGTCATTTGACACAGCGTTTCACGCGACCAGCCCGCCCCTGATGCGCCGCTTTGCCATTCCGCGCGCGCTTTATGACCAGGGGATCAAGCGCTATGGGTTTCACGGGTTGTCTTACCGCTATATCGCCGGGCAGCTGGGCGATCTGGCTCCGGATGCGAAGGTGGTCGCGGCGCATCTGGGCAGCGGTGCCAGCCTTTGCGCGATCCGGGGCGGCGAGAGTATCGACAGCTCGATGGGGTTCTCGACGCTGGATGGCATCCCGATGGCGACGCGTTCAGGCGCTCTGGACCCCGGTGTCATCCTGCATCTGATGGGCGAGATGGGGCACAGTCTGAAACAGGTCGAGACCATGCTTTACCGCGAAAGCGGGCTGCTGGGGGTGTCGGGCTTTGAGGCCGACAGCCGCGAGCTGATGGCCAGCCCGCGCCCCGAGGCCGCCGAGGCGATTGACCTTTTCTGCCTGCGCATTGCGGGCGAGGTGGCGCGGCTGGCCGCCAGCATGGGCGGCATCGACGCCATCGTCTTCACCGCAGGCATCGGCGAACACCAGCCCGGCATCCGCGCCCGCGTGGCGGCGCGCCTGGCATGGCTGGGGGCCGATCTTGACCCGAAGGCCAATGCGGCGGGTCTGCGCCGGATCAGCACGGCAACCAGCCGCGTGAAACTCCTCGTCATTCCGACCGATGAGGAAAGCATCATTGCCCGCGAGGCGGCAAGCGAAGGAACTGGGACATGATTGATCTGAGCGGCAAACGCGGCCTCGTGGTCGGTGTGGCGAATGAGGCGAGCATTGCCGCTGGTTGCGCCCGGGCCTTTCGCGCGGCGGGGGCAGAGCTGGCGCTGACCTGTCTGAATGAAAAAGCACGGCCCTGGGTGGCGCCGGTTGCCGAAGAGGTGGGCGCCGACTTGCTGCTCGCTTGCGATGTGCGCGAGCCGGGCCAGCTGGAGGCGGTGTTTGACCGTATCACCGCCGAATGGGGGCGGCTCGATTTCCTGCTCCATGCCATTGCCTTCGCGCCGAAGGAGGATCTGCAGACCAGCGTGGTCAATGCCTCGGCCGAGGGGTTTGCGCTGGCTATGGATGTTTCCTGCCATTCCTTCCTGCGCATGGCGCGGCTGGCGCGGCCCCTGATGCAGGCGGGCGGATCGCTGATCACCGTCAGCTTTTACGGCGCGGACCGGGTGGTCGAGAATTACAACCTCATGGGGCCGGTCAAGGCGGCGCTGGAGGCCTCCGTCCGCTATACCGCCGCC
This sequence comes from Paracoccus sp. (in: a-proteobacteria), assembly GCA_018056045.1. Lineage (GTDB taxonomy): Bacteria > Pseudomonadota > Alphaproteobacteria > Rhodobacterales > Rhodobacteraceae > Paracoccus. The sequence continues at coordinate 2,603 of JAGPGI010000003.1, read as the reverse complement.
GATCTTGCGGGTGAGGGCATCCGGGCCTTTTCGCTGTCGACCGGGCCGGTGAAGACCCGGGCGGCCTCGGGGATCGGGCGGTTTGATGCGCTGATGGATGAGGTCCGCGCGCGCACGCCCTCGGGTCGGCTGGTGAGCATCGAAGAGATCGGCGCGCTGGCGGCCTTCCTTGCCACCGAGGCCGCCGCCCCGATGAGCGGGTCCGTCGTCTATGCCGATAACGGATTCCACACCACCGCCTGACGGCAAGGCCGCGCCCTTGACCGGGGCGGAGATCCGGGGCAAAGGCAGATCAACATGAGTTGACAATTCCCTGACAGGCCCTGCTGCGTGACCTTCCTTTCGGTTCATCCCTTCCTTTCGTTCAATCTCGCCGTGGTCCTGCTGATCCTTGGCAAGATCCTGACGCTGAACCTTGATCTCTTGCGCCGCTATTCCATCCCGGAACCGGTGGCGGGCGGGTTTCTCTGCATAGCGGTGACCGGGGGCCTTTGGGCGGTCTTCGATCTGCGCGTCGCGTTCGAGGTCGGAATCCGTGATTTTCTGCTGCTGGTTTTCTTTGCCGGGATCGGGCTGAAATCCGATATACGCACCTTGCTTGCCGGGGGCAGACCGCTGGTGATCCTGCTGGTCCTCGCCACCGGATTCATCCTCTTGCAGAACTTCGCGGGCATGGGGCTGGCCGGGCTTTTCGGGATGGCGCCGCAGGCCGGGTTGATGGTCGGCTCGGTCTCGCTGACCGGAGGGGTGGGGACGACGCTGGCCTGGGCGCCGATCTTCGCCGAACGGCTTGGCATCACCAACGCACTGGAGCTGGGCGTTGCCGCCAATACCGTCGGGCTGATCGCGGCCTGTGTGATCGGCGGGCCGATTGCGGCGCTTTTGATCCGGCGGGGCGGGCTGAAGGCCGAGGGCAGGCGCGATCTGGATATCGGCGTCCCGAATGAGGGGCGCGCAGTCAGGATGGACTACTTCTGTATCCTCTGGGCGATTTTGGCGCTGAATGTCACCGTGCTGCTCGGGCTGGCGCTGCATGAGGCAATTGCGGCCGCAGGCGTCACACTGCCGGCCTTTGTCAGCTGCCTTGTCGCCGGGATCATCCTGCGCAACCTCTTGCCGCTGGCCCCAAGGCGGCTGGTGCTCCGTGTCTGGCCGGGGGTGGATGATGCGCTGGCGCTGATCTCGGATCTGTCGCTGGGGCTTTTCCTGATCATGGCGCTGATGGGGCTGCAGATCTGGGAGCTGAGCGGCGTGTTGCTGTTCATCACCGTGGCGCTGGTGGTGCAGATCCTGCTGACGGTCGGCTTCACGATCTGGGTCGTGTTCCCCGCAATGGGGCGCGATTATGAGGCGGCGGTGATCTCGGCCGGTTTTGGCGGCATCACGCTGGGCTCGACCGCCACGGCAATCGCCAATATGACCGCGGTGGCGCAACAGCATGGCGCGGCGCATCGGGCCTTTGTCATCGTACCGCTGGTCTGCGGCTTTTTCATCGACATCGTCAATGCGCTGATCATCTCGGCGCTGGTCGGCTAGGATGGAGAGCGCGGGTATCTGGGCCTCGCTTCTCGGCGGGATCGGGCTGTTTCTGCTGGGGATGCAGATGATGACGGCGGGGCTGACCCAGGCAGCTGGCCCGGCGCTGCGCGCGGGGCTGGAATTCGCCACCCGTTCGCGTCTGCGCGCCTTCGCGGTCGGGACCGGCATCACCGCGCTTACGCAATCTTCCAGCGCGGTCACGGTGGCCAGCATCGGTTTCGCCAATGCCGGACTGGTGAGCTTCGCCAATCTGGTCTGGGTGATCTATGGCACCAGCCTTGGCAATACGATGACCGGCTGGATCGTCGCGCTGATGGGGGCGAAGTTCAGCATCGGCGCGCTGGCGCTGCCCTTCCTCGGCCTTGGCATGATCGCACGGCTTTTGCTGCGCGGGCGCGAACGTGCCGCCGGCCTGGGCGAGGCGCTGGCCGGGTTTGGCGCGTTTTTCCTCGGGATCGGCACGTTGCAGGCGGCGTTTTCCGGTCTGACACCGCAGATCCTTGCCCTGACCGAGCCGCTGGCGGGCGCCGGATGGGAGCGCCCGGCCTTTGTCGCCCTTGGGCTGGCGATCACGCTGCTGACGCAATCCTCCAGCGCGACGATCACCCTTGTGCTGGGGGCGGCGGCCGGAGGGGCGCTTGGCTTTCAACAGGCGGCGGCGCTGATCATCGGGGCAAGCATCGGCACCACCTCAACCGCCGTTTTCGCCGCCATCGGCGCGACCGGCGCCGCGAAACGGATCGCTACCAGCCATGTCGCTTTCAACATGATCGCCGGCGGGCTGGCGGTGCTGATCCTGCCGCTTTTCGGGTCGTTTGCGGGAGAGTGTGAAATCCTACTCTAAGCTGACAGCGGTCGTTCGTGCAGCGCGCGGCGAAGGTCGGCTTCGAGCCCAGACTCACCGATGCTGCGGGGCGCGCGAATGTCGGCTTTCGTCCGGCGCGTCGCACCATGATGGAGTTAGTCAGCTTCCACCAAGTCACTCCGGGCATCGCGGATGATCATCCACGACGAATGCAGGAAAAGCCCCGCGATCGCGAACGCGACGATCAGGTCGGGCCATG
>JAGPGI010000132.1 GCA_018056045.1 Paracoccus sp. (in: a-proteobacteria) | reverse complement strand
TGGCTTTGGCGCAGGGTCTTGCCGTGACGGCGGCCGTAGAAGTTGCGGCGCGGAGGGGTGGGATCGAATTCGCTCATGGGCCGGCGCTTTGCCCGGCCCATGGCAAAAGGTCAAGTCATTCCGCCGCCAGACGCGAGATGATCACCGTAACCTCGGGCTTCTTGCCGATTTCCTCCATCGCGACCTGACGGGTGATCTTGCGGATCCCGTCCTCGAGCTTGTCGTCATCCATGACCACCTTGCCATCGGCGCGCTCAAGGAACTCGGCCAGTTCGCTTTCGATATTGCCGGCCAGCGGCACGCCGGCACGCCCCTTTTCGGGCAGGCCCGACAGCTCGACCCAGGCGTCGGGCAGCGGATTGTCGTCCTCGTCGATGATGACCGAGACCATGGCATGGCCGTTCAGCGCCATGCGGATGCGGTCGCGCACCACGCCGTCCATCGCCCCGATCAGCACCGATCCGTCCAGATACAGCCGGCCGGTGTCGATATGATCGACCACGCGGGGCGTATCGCCCGACAGGTCCAGCATGGTGCCGTTGGTGGCGATGGCCGAGGCGATGCCCCGCTTTTCGGCCAGCTTCGCGTGTTCGCGCAGATGCATGTGTTCGCCATGCATGGGAATGACCATGCGCGGTTTCAGCAGCTCATGCACCGCCTCGATATCGGGGCGGTTCGCATGGCCCGAGACGTGATAGACCCCGTCATCGGCATCGAACAGATCGACGCCCGACTCGCTCAGGGCGTTCTGGATGCGGATGACGCCCCGCTCATTGCCGGGAATGGTGCGCGAGGAAAACAGGAAGCTGTCCCCCTCTTTCAGCTCGATCCCCAGATAGCGGCCGCGCGACAGTTGCGCGCTGGCGGCGCGGCGTTCGCCCTGGCTACCGGTGACGATCAGCATCACCTTGCCGCGGGGCAGCTCGGCCGCCTCTTCGGGGCCGATGACGGCGGGAAAGCGGTCAAGGATGCCGGTTTCGGTCGCCACCGTGATCATGCGCCGCATGGCGCGGCCCAGGAGGCAGATCTTGCGCCCGGCGGCGACGCCCGCCTCGGCCAGCGTGCGCAGGCGGGCGATATTGCTGGCGAAAGTCGTCGCCACCACCATCTGCTTTTGCGCCATGACGAAATCCAGGATCGGATTGGCCAGAATCGCCTCGGAGCGGCCGGGATGGGGCGAAAAGACGTTCGTGGAATCGCAGGTCAGGACCTTGATCCCCTCGCCCTCATGGGCGATCTCATGCCACATGATCGGGTCGAAGGCCTCGCCGACCACGGGCGTGCCGTCCAGCTTGAAGTCGCCGGTATGGACGATCCGGCCCGCGGGCGTGTCGATGATCAGCGCCGAGCTTTCCGGAATCGAGTGGCTGACCGGCACGAACTGCACCTTGAAGGGGCCGGCCTCGACCACCGCCGGGCGCGGCGCGTGGATATGCAACTGGTCGGTGGGCTGGCCCGCCTCCTCGAGCTTCAGCCGCGCAAGCGCGGCGGTAAAGCGGCGGCAATGCACCGGCTTTTGCAGCTTGGGCCACAAAAGGCCAAGCGCGCCGACGTGGTCCTCGTGGCCATGGGTGATGAAGATCGCCTCGATGCGGTCGCGGTTCGCCTCGAGCCAGCTCAGATCGGCCATGATCAGGTCGATCCCCGGCGCACTGTCCATGTCGCCGAAGGTCACGCCCAGATCGACGACGATCAGCCGTTCCCGCCCCGGCTCACCATAGCCATAGACATAGGCGTTCATGCCGATTTCGCCCGCGCCGCCCAGCGGCAGATAGATCAGGCGCTCAGCCATGAACCGTCTCCTTGTTATTAAAATCATGGATCAGACGCAGACCATGCATGGTCAGATCGTCCTCGATCGCGTCAAAAAGATCAAAGCCCTGATCGAAGAGCGGCGCAAGCCCGCCGGTCGCGATCACCTTCATCGGCCGGCCGCGTTCCTGCCGGATCTTGTCGACGATGCCCTGCGACAGGCCGATATAGCCCCAATAGATGCCCGACTGGATACAGGCGACGGTATTGGTGCCGATGACCTTGTCGGGCATGGTCACATCGACATGGGGCAGCGCAGCGGCGGCCATGTGCAGCGCCTCGAGCGACAGGTTCACGCCCGGTGCAATGACGCCGCCGATATAGGCGCCGTCGGTATCGACCACATCGAAGGTGGTCGCGGTGCCGAAATCGACGACGATCAGGTCCGGCCCGTGACGGTCAAAGGCCGCGACGGTATTCACCAGCCGGTCCGGCCCGACCACGGTGCCGAAATCGACGCGTGGCGCCACCGGCAGCCGCGTCTCGGGCTTGCCGACGACCAGCGGGCGGGTGTTGAAATAGCGGTTGCAGAGGACGCGCAGGTTGAACAGCACGCGCGGCGCGGTGGTCGAGATGATGCAAGCGTCGATATCCAGATCGAAATGGCGCAGGCTGATCATGGTCTGCAGCCAGACGAAATACTCATCCGCCGTGCGCCGATGGTCGGTCGAGATGCGCCAATGCGACAGGAACTTCTCGCCGTCCCAGATCGAGAAGACGCTGTTGGTATTGCCGGTATCGATGCAAAGCAGCATGATCTAGCCCGTGAAATAGACATCGGCTGCGGGAATGACCTGCCGCCCCGAGGCGGTTTTCAGGATCAGCGCGCCGGTATCGTCGATGCCCTCGAAGATACCATGGTTTTCGGTGCCGCCGGTGCGGGCGATGATCGGCTCACCCAGTTTGGCGGCACGCGCCAGCCAGGCATTGCGGATCGGCTGAAAGCCGTAAGTGTCCAATTGGCCCTGCCAGCGGGCAAAGGCCACGGCCAGCAGGTCCAGAAACTCCTCGGGCGGGACGGTATGGCCGGTCTCGCCCCTGACCGAGACCGGGGTGACGGCGCCCGGCTCCAGCGCGGCGGTTTCGGGGGCGGCAGCCAGATTGACGCCGATGCCCACGGCCACGGCCTGCACGCCGACGCCGGACCCCGCGCTTTCCAGCAGGATCCCCGCAACCTTGCCGCCGTTCAGAAGCACGTCATTGGGCCATTTGATCGCCAGCCGCGCGGCGGGACCGCAGGCATCGCCAAGCGCGTCGTAAAGCGCCAGCGCCGCCACAAACGAGAGCTGCGCCGCCCCGGCCGCCCCGCCCTTGGGCCTCAGGACCAGCGTGCCGGCGAAGTTTCCGGCCGGCATCGCCCAGCCGCGACCGCGACGGCCCCTTGCCGCCGTCTGTTCGCGCGCCATGATCCATGCGGGAGCGGAAAGGCCGGGCGCCAGTCGCAGCGCCTCGGCATTGGTGCTGTCGGTGCGGGCCAGCACATGGCGGGCCACGCCCTCGGGCCAGGTGTCACTCAACGTGCGCGGGCTCGGCTACGGCCGGCTGGCTGGCAACGGCGGGCCCCACCAGCGTTTCGGCGGCGCGGCCGGCGGCGGTATCGACGCCGAACATGCTGATCGCACCCACGACCATCATCAGCGCCGGAACCATCAGGCCAAGATATTGCACCGCGCCCATGCGGCTGGTCAGCCCCTCGGATTCGCCACCGAAATACATGTAATAGACGATACGCAGGTAATAGAACGCCCCGATGACCGAGGCGATCACGCCCAGCACCGCAAGCCAGCCCATGCCGGCATCGACCGCCGCCGTCAGCACGGCGTATTTCGCGAAGAAGCCCAGCATCGGCGGGACACCCGCAAGGCTGAACATCAGCACCAGCATCGCCAGCGCCTTGACCGGGTCGGTCCAGGCAAAGCGGTTCAGCGAGGCCAGATCGGTGACCGGCACGCCGTCGCGCTCCATCGACAGGATGAAGGCGAAGGTGCCGACATTCATCACCGCATAGATGGCCATATAGATCAGCATGGCCTGCACGCCCAGCGTGGTGCCGGCGGCAAGGCCGACCAGCGCAAAGCCCATATGCGCGATCGAAGAATAGGCCATCAGACGCTTGATATTGGTCTGGCCGATCCCGGCGATCGAGCCAAGGAACATCGACATCACCGCCAACGCGGCGACGATCTGGCTCCAGTCGCCGATGACATGGCCAAAGGCGTCAAAGACCAGCCGCGCGATCAGCGCCATGGCCGCGACCTTGGGCGCGGTGGCGAAGAAGGCGGTGACCGGCGTGGGCGAGCCTTCGTAAACGTCGGGCGTCCACATGTGGAAGGGCACGGCCGAGACCTTGAAGGCCAGGCCGACCAGCATGAAGACCAGACCGAACAGCACGCCCAGCGACAGGTGGCCGGCATTGATCACGGTGATGATGCCGGCAAAGCTGGTGGTGCCGGCAAAGCCGTAGACCAGCGAGGCGCCGTAAAGCAGCAAACCGGAACTCAGCGAGCCCAGCACGAAATATTTCAGGCCGGCCTCGGACGAGCGGGCCGAGTCGCGGCGCATGGCGGCAACGACGTAAAGCGACAGCGATTGCAGCTCAAGGCCCATATAGAGCGTCAGAAGATCGCCGGCCGAGACCATGAACATCATCCCCAAGACCGCCAGAGCGACGAGGATCGGGAATTCAAAGCGCAGCATGTTGCGGCGCTGCAGGTAATCGGCGCTGGTGGCCAGCACGGCGGCGGCGGCGATCAGGATCACCACCTTGGCAAAGCGCGAGAAGCCGTCATCGATGAACATGCCGTAAAAGGCCGTCTCGTCCGCATGCGTGCCGATGCCCATCATGGCGGCGGTGATCAGGAAGATGCCGACCGTGACCCAGAGCAGGGTAGCGGCCAGCTTGTCCTTGCCGAAATAGGCCCCCGCCAGCAGGGCGATCAGGGCATATGCGGCCAGCACCACCTCGGGCAGAATGGTCGAGAAATCGAGCGAGGTCATATCGGCCCCCTAGTGGCTGGCTTCAGCCGTGGCGACGGGCGCCGCGGGCTGGCTTTGGTTATAGTCGGCGACAAGCGCGGCAACGGCCGGGCCGGTCACATCGGTCACAAGGCGCGGGTAAACGCCCAGGATCAGCGTCATGGCGATCAGCGGCACGAAGATCCAGCGTTCACGCGGGGTCATGTCGGTGATGGATTTCAGGCTTTCCTTGATCAGCTGGCCCAGCGTCACCCGGCGGTAAAGCCACAGCGCATAGGCCGCCGACAGGATCACGCCGGTGGCCGCGACGAATGCGACCCAGGTATTGACCCGGAACGTCCCCAGCAGCGTCAGGAATTCGCCGACAAAGCCCGAGGTGCCCGGCAGGCCAACGTTCGCCATGGTGAAGAACATGAACACGGCGGCATAGGCCGGCATCCGGTTCACAAGCCCGCCATAGGCGTCGATCTCGCGCGTGTGCATGCGGTCATAGATGACGCCGACGCAAAGGAACAGCGCCCCCGAGATGAAGCCGTGCGACAGCATCTGGAAGATGGCGCCATCGATGCCGACCTGATTGGCGGCGAAGGTGCCCATGGTCACATAGCCCATATGCGCAACCGAGGAATAGGCGATGACCTTCTTCATGTCGGTCTGCGCCAGTGCCACCAGCGAGGTATAGACGATGGCGATGGCCGACAGCCAGAAGATGAAATCCTGCATCACATGGCTGGCCACCGGGAACATCGGCAGCGAAAAGCGCAGGAAGCCATAGCCGCCCATCTTCAGCAGAACCGCGGCCAGCAGGACCGAACCGGCGGTCGGCGCCTGAACGTGGGCATCGGGCAACCAGGTATGGACCGGCCACATCGGCATCTTGACCGCAAAGCTGGCAAGGAAGGCGAGGAACAGCAGCGTCTGCGTGCCGCCGACAACGGTAAAGCCCAGCAGGCGATAGGTCTCGGACGGGAAGTCGTATTGCAGCAGCTGGACGATATCGGTGGTCCCGGCCATCCGGTACATCGAGATCATCGCCACCAGCATCAGCACCGAGCCAAGGAAGGTATAAAGGAAGAACTTGAAGGCCGCATAAATGCGGTCCTTGCCGCCCCAGATGCCGATGATCAGGAACATCGGGATCAGCCCTGCCTCGAAGAACAGGTAGAACAGCACCAGATCCAGCGCGGTGAAGACGCCGATCATCAGCCCCTCGAGGACGAGGAAGGCGATCATGTATTCCTTGACCTTGGTCTCAACATGCCAGGTCGACAGGATGGTCAGCGGCATCATGAAAGTGGTCAGCAGCACGAACAGCACCGAGATGCCGTCCACGCCCATCTTGTAGCGCAGCCCCATGATCCAGGGGTGGTCCTCGACGAACTGAAAGCCGGTATTCGCCGGATCAAACCGGAACAGCACGAACAGCGAGATGATGAAGGTCGCCGTCGTGGTCAGCAGCGCCAGCCATTTGGCATTGCGGTCAGCCGCCAGGTCCCCGCCACGCAGGAACAGGGCCATGATGATCGCCGCGACGATCGGCAGGAAGGTGATGATGGAAAGAAGGTTCGTCATGTCAGTGCGCGCCCCGCATCATCACCCAGATCAGCAAGCCCACGATGCCAAGAACCATGGCAAAGGCGTAGTGGAACAGATAGCCCGATTGCACGCGGGCCGCCGCGCGGGTCAGCCTTGGGATAACACCCATGGCGACGCCGTTGATGGTGCCGTCGATAACCTCGCCGTCACCCTTTTTCCAGAGCACGTTGCCCAGCCAGAGCGTCGGGCGAACGAAGACAAAGTTGTAGATCTCGTCGAAATACCACTTGTTGAGCAGGAACTGATAAAGCACCCGCTGCTGCGCGGCCAGACGGGCCGGCATGCTTGGATAAGCGATATAGAAGAGGAACGAGACGAACAGGCCCAGAAGCATGGCGATGAAGGGCGAGACCTTCACCCATGCCGGGGAATGGTGCGCCTCGTCCATGATGTGGTTGTCGGGCGCCATGTAGATCGCGCCTCCGACCGGCGCGGTGACGGCGGCGTGCTCGCCCTCAGCGGCGGGGGCCGCGTGTTCGCCCTCGGCGGCAGGGGCAGCGTGCTCGACCGGTGCTTCGCCGGTGGTCGCCGGTGCAGCAGTCTCGTGCCCCCCCTCGGAGGCTTCATGGCCGCCGGGGATGTGGAAGAAGCTGACGACCTTGTCATGGCTGCCGAAGAACGGACCATACCAGACCATGCCGGCAAAGACCGCGCCGACGGCCAGAACGCCCAGCGGAATGGTCATGACCGGCGGGCTTTCATGCGCATGGTCATGGGCATGATGGTCGCCGCGCGGCTTGCCGTAGAAGGTCAGGAAGATCAGCCGCCACGAATAGAAGCTGGTGAGGCAGGCCGCGATGACCAGCATCCAGAAGGCATAGCTATTGCCCGCCCAAGCGCTTTCAATGATCGCGTCCTTGGACAGGAAGCCGGCAAAGCCGATGGTGGTCAGCGGGATGCCGACGCCGGTGATGGCCAGCGTGCCGA
>JAGPGI010000131.1 GCA_018056045.1 Paracoccus sp. (in: a-proteobacteria) | reverse complement strand
GCGACGCTCTCGGGCAAGCTGATGGCGCAGGCGGTGCAGGGACAGGCGCAGGGCTTTGATACCATGGCCGCCCTGCCCTCACGCCCGTTCCCGGGGGGTGCGATGTTCCGCTGGCCGATGCTGGTCGCCGGCATGAGCTGGTATTCGCTGCGCGACCGGCTGGGCTTTTAAGCCTCGGGGTTATCCCCGGCCGAGGCGGCGGATTGCGCCTGTGCACGCGCGATGCGCGCCGCCATCTTGCGGGCGCGGCGCTTGTGATAGGCGCGGATCACCGGCACGGTCAGGTAATAGCCGATGGCCGAGACGACCAGCCCCGGCCCGATCCCGCCGACGACATAGGGCAGAAAGTAATTGTCCCAGAAATGGTCGAAATTCTGCCAATGCACTGACCGGTCGGTAAAGGGCGCCAGCACATTGTTCCACAGATCGCCCGAGGCGCGAGTGAATTCCTCGAAGATCATATGCGGATGCAGCTTGCCCTCGACCCCCAGCATCCAGCGTCCAAGGCTGACCGACAGCACGGCGATGAACGGGAAGGTCAGCGGGTTGCCGACGAATGTGCCCAGCAGCGCCGCGACGATATTGCCGCGGATCGCCCAGGCGACCAGCGCCGCGGTCATGAAGTGAAAGCCGAAAAGCGGCGTGAAGGACACGAAAATCCCCGCCGCAAAGCCCCGCGCGATGCGCTGCGGCTGGTCCGGCAGACGGCGGATACGATGCAGGACATATTGCGACGCCCGCCGCCATCCGCCGCGCGGATAGATCATCTCGGTCGCCAGTTGCGAATAGCTGCGCGGCTTGCGTCTCTTGAACATGCGGCCCCGTCTCTATGGCGTCAGTCGCGCGCGCACCACCCGGTCAGGTCACATGCGCCGAGGGATCGCGGATCCGCGCCACCTGCGCCACATCGCTTTCCGTCTCGAGCGCGGTCAGAAGTGCGTGCAAATGCTCGCGGTCGCGCAGTTCGACCTCGACCCGCAGGCGATAGAAATCCGGCTTGCGATCGACAAACTCCAGGTCCGAGATATTGGCGCCCTGCGCCCCGATCAAGGTGCAGATGCGCCCCAATACCCCGGCGTCATGACGGATGGTCAGCAAAAGCTTGGTCGAATAGGCCGCCGGATGCTGACCCTCGCGCCAATGCAGATCGACCCAGCGGTCAGGGCTGTCCTCGAACTCGGCCAGAACCGGGCAGTCGATGGCGTGGATGACCACGCCCTTGCCGCGATAGGTGATGCCGATGATGCGCTCGCCCGGCAGCGGGCTGCAACAGGGGGCGCGGGTGAATTCCTGATCGGCCTCAAGCCCGGCGACGGCGCGGCGGGCGTCGATCTCGCTGCTGACGGCGGCGAGTTCGGGATAAAGCGTGGTCAGCACGTCATGCGAGGAAATCTCGGCGCTGCCGATGCGGGCCAGCAATTCGTCGGTATCGGGCAGCGCCATGGTCCGCGCCGCCATACGCAGCGCCTTGTCGCTGACCTTGCGGCCGACATGCTCAAAGGCCACCCGCACCAGTTCCGAGCCAAGCCGGATAAAGCGCGTCCGGTCCTCTTGCCGCAGGCTGCGCCGGATCGCGGCCTTGGCGCGGCCGGTCACGACGATGTCCAGCCATGTCGCCTGCGGGCGCTGGCCGGATGCCGCGATGATCTCGATCGACTGGCCGTTCTTCAGCCGCGTCCACAGCGGCACGCGGATGCCGTCCACCTTGGCGCCGACGCAGCTATTGCCCAGCCGCGTATGGATCGCATAGGCGAAATCCAAGGGCGTCGCGCCCTTTGGTAGCGGGATCACATCCCCCTTGGGCGAGAAGCAGAAGACCTGATCGGAATACATCTCAAGCTTCACATGCTCGAGGAACTCGTCGTGGTCTTCCTCGCCGAAGCGTTCGGTCAGGCTGGCGATCCATTCGCCCGGATCGACGGCAAAGGGGTTCTCGGTGCGCACGCCGTCACGATAGGCCCAATGCGCGGCGACGCCGGCCTCGGCCACCTCGTGCATCTGACGGGTGCGGATCTGCACCTCGACCCGCTTGCCGTCGCGGCCCGACACGGTCGTGTGGATCGAGCGATAGCCGTTCGCCTTGGGCTGGCTGATGTAATCCTTGAACCGGCCCGGCACGGCGCGCCAGCGGTGATGGATCACGCCCAGCGTGCGGTAACAGTCCTGCTCATTGCGGGTGATGATGCGGAACCCGTAGATATCCGACAGCCGCGAGAAGCTCAGCTGCTTTTCCTGCATCTTGCGCCAGATGCTGAAGGGGCGTTTCGCGCGGCCATAGACATCGGCCTCGATCCCCTCGCGTTCCAGTTCGGCGCGGATATCGCCGGTGATCTTGGGGATCACGTCGCCGGATTCGCGTTGCAGGCTGACGAAACGGCGGATGATCGAGTTGCGCGCCTCGGGGTTGATGACCTTGAAGGCCAGGTCCTCAAGCTCCTCGCGCATCCATTGCATACCCATGCGCCCGGCCAGCGGCGCAAAGATATCCATGGTCTCGCGTGCCTTTTGCAGCTGCTTGTCGGGGCGCATCGACTTGATCGTGCGCATGTTGTGCAGACGGTCGGCCAGCTTGACAAGAATGACGCGCAGGTCGCGCGACATGGCCATGAACAGCTTGCGGAAATTCTCGGCCTGCTTGGAATGGGCGCCCGACAGCTGCAGGTTGGTCAGCTTGGTCACGCCATCGACCAGATCGGCCACCTCGCGCCCGAAAAGCTGCGCCACCTCGGTCCAGGTCGAGCGCGTGTCCTCGATCGTGTCGTGCAAAAGCGCGGTGATGATCGTGGCGTCATCCAGCCGCATCTCGGTCAGGATGGCGGCGACGGCGACCGGATGGGTGAAATAGGGCTCGCCCGAATGGCGGAACTGCCCCTCATGCATGCGAAGCCCATATTCATAGGCGTCGCGAACAAGGTCCGCATTGGTGCGCGGATTGTAATTGCGGATCAGCGCGATGAGGTCTTCGACGTCGATCATGTGCAGCCGAAGACCTTACCCTCAGTTCCTGCCTTGCGCGTCCAGCATCATGCGCAGCATGCGCTCTTCCGATTCCTCGTCAACGGGCTTCGGACGGTCGATTTCGGCACCCAGAAGCAGCGCCATCGCGTCCTCTTCGGGCTCGTCGACCTCGATCTGGGTCTGGGTGGATTCGATCATCCGCTCGCGCAGGTCATCCACGGGCTGGGTTTCGTCGGCGATTTCGCGCAGCGACACGACCGGGTTCTTGTCATTGTCGCGGTCGATGGTCAGCGGGCTGCCGGCGGCGATTTCACGCGCGCGATGGGCGGCCAGCATGACCAGGTCAAAACGGTTGGGAACCTTGTCGACGCAATCTTCGACTGTCACGCGGGCCATAGGTCACCTTAATCAGCTGGAATCAGAAGTAGCGGGGGCGAAGCCGGATATTTGGCGACCTCGGAGGGGATTGTCAAGTCGCGCCGGGCTCCATGCCCTCCAGCGCGCCGGGTGGCAGGTCCGAAAGCATCTGCGCCACCGTGAGCCCCAGCCGCGGATGGCGCCAGCCCGGCGCCACCTCGGCCAGGGGCGCCAGCACGAAACCGCGATCCTGCAGACGCGGATGCGGCAGGATCAGCCCCTCGGGCGCGGCCGCGGCCTGACGCTCGGGCGGCAGGGCGCGCCATGCGTCATGGGTGGCGGTGTCGGGCAGGACCAGATCGCCATATGCCAGAAGGTCCAGATCAATGACCCGCGCCTGCCAGCGCGGCCCCTTGCGCTCACGCCCGAGCGCGGCCTCGATCCGGTGCAGTTCCCCCAGCAATTGCTGAGGCGAAAGGCTGCTGAAGAGCGCAACTGCCGCGTTTACATAATCCGGTCCCGAACCTGTCGGAAAAGCCGGGGTGCGCCAGAAGCGACTGATAGCAACTATTTGTAAATTTGTGCTTTTTGTGAACTCAAAAAGGGCTTTACGCAGGGTCTCGGCTGGCATACCAGCGAAACCTGCCGAACTAGGCAGGTTTGCCCCAAGGGCCACCAAGGCTAGATTTGGCTCGCGAATTGGATCACCTAACATCGAGGGTATCGTGTTCTATAAAGACGACCGGCTGGCGTTGTTCATCGACGGGTCGAATCTCTATGCTGCTGCAAAGTCGCTTGGCTTCGATATCGACTACAAGCTGCTGCGGCAAGAATTCGAACGCCGTGGCAAGCTCATCCGCGCCTATTACTACACGGCCCTGCTGGAGAACGAGGATTACTCGCCCATCCGTCCTCTGGTCGATTGGCTGCATTACAACGGCTATTCCATGGTCACCAAGCCCGCCCGCGAATACACGGACGGGCTGGGCCGCCGCAAGGTCAAGGGCAACATGGATGTCGAACTGGTGATCAACGCCATGGAACTGGCCCCGCGGCTGGATCATGCGGTGCTGTTCTCGGGCGACGGCGACTTCAAGCCGCTGGTCGAGGCGCTGCAGCGCCAGGGCGTGCGCGTCTCGGTCGTCTCGACCATGCGCAGCCAGCCGCCGATGATCGCCGACGAGCTGCGCCGTCAGGCCGACAACTTCATCGAGCTGGATGCGTTGCGCGAAATCATCGGCCGGCCGCCGCGCGAGCCTGCCCCGGCGCAGGACGCCTGAACCCAACTGCGCGGCCGCCGGCCCCCGGCGGCCGCGCCCTGTCATTGCAGGGCCCGGAGGCAGGCTGATCCGGCCTCCGGGCCAGACACCCCTCGGGAAACCTGCAAACCTTTCTCCCTATCCTGAGCGTCTGTCCGTCGCCCCTGCAGGGCCGGGAAACCCGCTGGCGGGATTGCACGTTGATGCCGGCCCCGTCAGCGGGCTAGACATCAAAGCGCGACCGCAGCGAAAGGACACGCCATGACCGGACCCAGCCTGACATGGGCCTGATCCCGACCTTCAACCCCGAATTCCGGCCGCAATCCGATCTTGCGGTCGTCGTGGCCTGCGACGGCAATTACCTGCCCTATGCGGCGACGCCCGCGCTGGCCATGGCGGCGCGACCGGGGCGCGAATTCGACGTGCTGATCGGCGGCCCCGAGCCGGTGGCGATGCCCGCCGCGCTCAGCGCCGCCGGAATCGGCCATGTCGCGGCCCGTGACGAGGCGCTGCTGGACGCGCTGCCGCTGGACGCGCGGCGCTCGCTGGCGACCTATATGGAGCTGTTTCTGGGCAATGCGCTACGCGGCCATTACCGGCGCATTCTGGTGATCGACGCCGACATCCTTTACGAGCGCGGCGATCCGGCGCGCCTGATGCGCGCCGACATGCTGGGCCGCGCTGTCGCGGCCGTGCGCGACAACCGGCAATGGCGCACGCCGGACCGCAAGGTGGCCGAGTTCAGAAAGCTGGGCGAACCCGCCCATCCCTATTTCAACGCCGGCGTGGTGATGATCGACACCGAGGCCTTTGCCGCGCAGGAACTGCCCGCCCGCGCCGAGGATTTCGCCCGCCATCACCTTGCCGGGCTGGGCCGCGATCAGGCGCTGATGAATGGCATCCTCAAGGGCGACTGGGCCGAGATCAGCCCGCTGTGGAACTGGCAGTTCACCTCGGCCTCGGCGCATCTGACGGCAATGGCCGATCCCTGCCTGATCCATTTTATCGGCACGCGCAAACCGTGGCTGGCCTCGTCGCAGGGCATCGTGCCGATGCGGATGCGCGCGGCCTTCGGCCGGGTCCTCGCCGCGCATTTCCCCGGGACCACGCCGGTCCCCGAGGCCCGCCGCCGGCATTGGCCGACGACCGGCGCCCTGCGCGCGGCCCTGTTTCGGCAATGGCGGGCGGCCGGGGCGATGACGCGCTATCTGGGCCGTTTCGCGGATGAATACACGCTGGTTAACCCGCGCGGCTGAAGCCGGATCGCAGGCAGGCACGGCCCCAGCGGGGCCTAGCGTTCGGTCAGCTTCAGTTCGATGCGCCGGTTCTGCGCCAGCGCCTCGGGGCTGTCGCCCGGGGCGACCGGCCGGGTATCGGCAAAGCCTGCCGGCGCCAGCCGCGAGGCGGGAAAGCCCAGCTCGTCCACCATGTAGCGCACGACGGCCAGCGCCCGCGCCTGGCTGAGTTCCCAGTTGTCGCGATAGCGACCCTGCCCGGACAGGGGCTGGCTGTCGGTATGGCCGTCCACGCGGATGATCCAGTCGATCTCGGGCGGGATCTCGTCCGCGATCTGGCTCAGCATGCCGGCCACGCGGGCGATCTGCGCCTCGCCCTCGGGCGAAAGCCGCGCCTCGCCGGCGGGAAACAGCACTTCGGAGGAAAACACGAAGCGGTCGCCGACGACCTGCACGCCCTCGCGTCCGGCGAGAATCTGCGACAGCCGGCCAAAGAACTCCGAGCGGTAGCGCGCCAGATCGCGCGCCTCCTCCTCGGCCTTGCTGCGATCCTCTTCGGCCTTGGCGCGGGCCTCTTCCTCAAGCGCGCGGCGCTTGCGCTCTTCCTCGGCGGCGCGCAGCAAGGCGAGATTCAGCTTTTCACCCAGATCCTCGGCGCGCAGATCTGCGGCGCGCTTGTCGTCGCCGGCGGCGTCCAGCACGGCGCGCAGGCTGCCCAACTGGTTGTTCAGCTGCACGACCTGCTGGTTCAGCGCCTCGACGCGGCGGCGGTCCTCGACCGTCAGCGCCTCCTGTTCGGAAAGCTTGCGTTCGGCCAGAGCCAGCAGCGTGGCCTGCGCCGCGGCCTCATCCGCCTGCGTCGCCGCCGCTGCGGTCAACTCGGTCCGGGCAGCCTCGGCAGCGGCCAGCAGGGTCAGTGTCTGCGCCGCCTCCTTGCGCGCCGCCTCGAGTTCCAGCGTCGTCGCATCCAGCTCCGCGCCCGATTTCGCCAGCCGCTCGCGCAGCACCTCGGCGGCGGCGGCATCGGTCAGCGCCTGCGCCTCGGCGGCGCTGAGCTGCGCCTGCGTGTCGCTGTTACGTCGCCGCAGATCGCCGATCAGCGCCTCGAGCGCCTCGCGCCGGGCAGCGGCCAGGCGGGCGGCCTCGGTCTGGGCGTCGATCTCATCGCGTGCCTGGGCCACCGCCTGCGCCGATTGCTGCAGCCGGTCGCGCTCGGCCGCCAGATCGCGATCAAGCGACGCTGCCCGCGCCTGCGAACTCGACAGCGCATCCGACAGCGCCGCGATCTCGGCCCCCAGCTGGTCCAACTCGCTGTCTTGCGTGGTGATCTGGTCGCGCAGCACCGATTGCACCAGCAGGAAAATGGTCAGCACGAACATCATGACCATCAGAAGCGCGGTCATCGCGTCGACGAAGCCCGGCCAGATCGTCGCCGAAAAACGGTTCCCGCCGCCCCGGCTAAGCCCCATCGCCCCGCTCCAGATTGCGGATGGCGCGGGTCAG
>JAGPGI010000130.1 GCA_018056045.1 Paracoccus sp. (in: a-proteobacteria) | reverse complement strand
ATGTGCAGGAATCCGTCTTCGAGACGGTCGCGGCCAAGACCGAGGTCAGCCTCGCCATCGACGCGCTGATGGCGGAAACGGCGATTGTCGGCTCCTCCTCATCGGGGATTCCGGCCTCGCAATTCACCGAAACCTGCCGCAACCGGGCGCGATTCCTGATCGCCCATCCGGTCAACCCGCCGCATCTGGTGCCGGTGGTCGAGCTGGTCCCGGCGCCGTGGACGGACCCCGAATTGGTCGAGCAGGTCGCCGCCCTGATGCGCGAGGTCGAGCAGGTCCCCGTCCGCCTGACGCGCGAGATCGAGGGCTTTGTTCTCAACCGTCTGCAAGGCGTTTTGCTGAACGAGGCATGGGCGCTTTATCAGGACGGCATCGCCAGTCTGGCCGATATCGACGCCACGATTGCCCATGGCCTTGGCCTGCGTTGGTCCTTCATGGGGCCGTTCGAGACCATCGACCTGAACGCCCCCGGCGGAATCGAGGATTACGCCGCCCGGCTGCGCGGGCTTTATGCCGGCATGGTGCGGATGCCGCCGCCCGGCCCATGGCCTGATGAGGTCATCCAGAAGGCCACGGCCGAACGCCGCGCCGTGCTGCCGGTCGAAGATCTGGCCGGCCGGCGCGCATGGCGCGACGCGGTTCTGGGCCGTCTGGCCGCCTTCAAGAAATCCCTGCGCATCCCGGCCTGATCTGCCGCCCCGCGCACCAAGCAATAGCGAAAGGAAATTCACAATGTCTGTCACCTATCTGAAGCGCGGAAAAACCGAAGCCGCCCGCTCCGAGGATGATGCCAAGGTCCGTGCTTCGGTCGAGGCGATCCTTGCGGATATCGAGACGCGCGGCGATGCGGCGGTGCGCGAACTTTCCGAAAAGTTCGACAAGTATTCCCCGGCCTCCTTCCGGCTGTCCGAAAGCGAGATCGAGGCGCTGATGGCGCGTGTCTCGCCGCGCGACATGGAGGACATCAAGTTCGCGCAGGCGCAGGTGCGCAATTTCGCGCAGGCGCAGCGGGATTCGATGACCGATATCGAGGTCGAAACCCTGCCCGGCGTGATCCTTGGGCATCGCAATATCCCGGTGCAATCGGTCGGCTGCTATATTCCCGGCGGCAAGTTCCCGATGGTGGCCTCGGCGCATATGTCGGTGGCGACGGCCTCGGTCGCGGGCGTGCCCCGCATCATCGCCGCAACCCCGCCCTTCAAGGGCGAGCCGAACCCGGCGGTGATTGCCGCCATGCATCTGGGCGGCGCGCACGAAATCTATGTCATGGGCGGCATTCAGGCCATCGGCGCCATGGCGCTTGGGACCCAGACCATCAAGCCTGTGGATATGCTGGTCGGTCCCGGCAATGCCTTCGTGGCCGAGGCCAAGCGCCAGCTTTACGGTCGCGTCGGCATCGATCTGTTCGCCGGTCCGACCGAAACCATGGTCATCGCCGATGACACGGTGGACGCCGAACTCTGCGCTACCGATCTTCTGGGACAGGCCGAGCACGGCTATAACTCGCCCGCCGTGTTGTTGACCAACAGCCATAAGCTGGCCAAGGCGACGCTGGAGGAAATCGAGCGCCTGCTGGCCATCCTTCCGACCGCCGACACCGCCCGCAAAAGCTGGGAGGATTACGGCGAGGTGATCGTTTGCGACACGCATGACGAAATGCTGGCCGTCGCCAATGACATTGCCAGCGAGCATGTTCAGGTGATGACCGATCGCGACGACTGGTATCTGGAAAACATGCACAGCTATGGCGCGCTGTTCCTTGGCGCCCGCACCAACGTGGCCAATGGCGACAAGGTGATCGGCACCAACCACACCCTGCCCACCAAGAAGGCGGGGCGCTATACCGGCGGTCTTTGGGTCGGCAAGTTCCTGAAAACCCACAGCTATCAGCGCATCACCACTGACGAGGCCGCCGCCATGATCGGGGCTTACGGCTCGCGCCTTTGCATGCTCGAGGGCTTTGTCGGCCATGCCGAACAGTGCAACATCCGCGTGCGTCGGTATGGGCACAAGAACGTGGCCTACGGGACCGCCGCGGAATGAGCATCATCACGCCATCCTTCCGGCTTGATGGAAAACGGGCGCTGATCACCGGGGCGGGGCGGGGCATCGGCCGCGCCATCGCCCAGGCCTATGCCGCATCGGGGGCAGAGGTCACACTCTGCGCCCGGACCCGGGCCGAGATCGAGGAGGCGGCGGCAGAGCTGACCGCCGCCGGTTTCGCGGCCCGGGCCTTGGTCGCCGATGTGACGGATGCGGCGGGTTTTGCGCAGATCATCGACGGCCTCGGGGCCTTTGATGTCTTCGTCAACAATGCCGGCACCAACCGGCCCAAGCCGCTGTCCGAGGTGACCGAGGATGATTACGATACCGTCATCGGCCTGAACGTGCGGGCCGCGATCTTTGCGGCCAAGGCGGTGACGGCGCGGATGTCGGCGCGGGGCAAGGGCGGCTCGGTGATCAACATGTCGTCCCAGATGGGCCATGTGGGGGCCGCGAACAGGACGCTTTATTGCGCCTCGAAATGGGCCATCGAGGGGTTCACCAAGGCCCTCGCGGTCGAGCTTGGCCCGCAACGCATCCGCGTCAACACCATCTGCCCGACCTTCATCGAAACGCCAATGACCAAGGGCTTTTTCGATGACCCGCAATTTCGTGACGCCGTTCTGTCGAAGATCAAGCTTGGCCGGCTGGGTACCGTCGAGGATGTCGTCGGTGCCGCCGTTTATCTGGCCAGCGATGCATCGGGCCTGATGACCGGCAGCGCGCTGATGCTGGATGGCGGCTGGACGGCGGACTGACCTTGGTTCCCGGCGCATTTCGGGCCGGGACACAGAAAGACGGCGGCACGCAACCGCAGTTGAAGCGGACCTTTTAAGGGCTCCGCGCCCCCGGCAGGCGAGGGTGCCGCTGTTTCCGGCGACTTGCGCCCATATGGCTATTTCGCTCAGATAGCGGCATGACTCGGGACATCAAACCAAGCTTGCTTCGCAGGATCTGGCTTCGTGCGCTGGCGACCGCAGGGGTCGCAGCGGCGGTCCTGCTGAGCTGGTGGTGGAAGGTCGAGGAGGCGCGATCCCCGGAAAACGCCCCGGCGACGGGTTTCGGGTCGACCGTCGATCTGGGGCGGACCGCGCTGACCCCCGTGGCGCTGGAATGGCAGTCGGGCAAGGGTCGACTGGTCCTGACTGCGGTGATCGAGAACATGACCGGCGAAACGCAGGTCGCGATATTCGGCGGCCCGCCGCATCCGCCGCAGCTGATCCTGAACGGCGCTGCGCAGGAGCCGCCAGAGGTCGTGCTTCTGCGCGATGATGCGCCCCTGCAGCAATTGCAGCCGCGCATGTCCGAAGACATCGCCCTGATCTGGCCGGTGCCGCCTGATTGGCAGGCAGGGCAGGTTCAGGTCGATTTCGCGAAACAGGCCTTCAAGCTGAAGGACAATCTTTACGGCCAGTCGAGCTGGCTTGGCTTTGCGCCCGCGGCCCGGCTGACCGCCATCCCCGAGACCCGGCCATGATCCGCGTGGCGCCCATCCTGATCGCGGCGGTCAGTGCCGCCCTGCTGGGCGGCATGATGCTGACCAATCCCGATTACAACAGCATTGTGCGCCCGTTCGAAACAAGGGTTCCACCCGGCGAAACCGGCCAGACCCGCCTGATCGGCGGTCGCATCGAGGGCTTGAGAACGGCGGATGTGATCACCTTTCCGCGTTACGGCAGCCCGGTTCGGCGCGAGACGCAGGGCGTCTTCCTGATCGTCGATGCGGCCCTGTTCGGCACCACGGAATCGACCATGCTGCGCGCGACATGGATCGGCGCCAGCGGGCGGCGCTATGACACCACGGACCGCATCTCGGGCGCCTTTCGGCAGGTTCAGGATATGTGGCTGCAGCCGGGTCTGGAAAGCACGGCCTTAGCCATTTTCGAATTGCCCGCCGACGAAATCCCGCAAGGCGCGCTGCTGCTGGCGCAGCGCATTGATCTGCCACTGGACGGGGTCCTGCGGCTGGAGGCCCCGGTCACGGCGCCAATCCATGTGCCCATGCTGGAGCTGGACGGATGAAACGGCTTGGCTGGATCGCCCTGACGCTGGTGTTTCTGGTGCTGAGCTGCCTTCTGGTCGCATGGCCCGATCTGCGGGAATTGCGCCACGGCAGGAACTGGAATGTCACCCGGATCGAGGGAGCAAGCGGCGAACTGGCCGGGGTGATGGTTTCGGTCGATCAGGCACGGGTGATGGTGTTGCCGGAAGTGCCGGATCGGGCGGCGCTGTATCTGCGCATGGGCCTGCAGGGCGACGGCCAAAAGATGCGGGATTGGCTGGCCTGCGATCTTGCGCTGACCGACGATCAAGGCCGCGTCTGGAGGCCGCTGAGAAATATCGTCGGGTTGCAGATCATCGATGCACTGGGCGATGAGCGGGATACCGACAACAGCTGCGATCAATCGCGAATTCTGGCGCCCGGGGATGGCAGCCCCTCGATGTCGGTGCAGGCCTTTCTGGTGCCGGTCGATGTGCTGGACAGTTTGCGGCTGCGGATATCGGGCATGACCACCCGGCCCGATGCCTTGTCCTTGCCGATCAGGCCGGTGTTGCGGCCTCCGCCGGGATAGGTTCGGGGGTGATGGCTGCACGCAGGGCCAGCTCCAGCCCGGCGGCGAGGATGCAGAATTGCAGCGGGCTGACCAGCAACCCGCCCGGGGGCGCGCCGGGGGCATTGAACAGCGCATTCAGCGGCACGGACAGGACCTGCCAGATCAGCATGTCCTGCGGCCCGATCAGATGCGCCAACCCGGCCCATGCCCAGTTCCCCAGCCAGTCGACCAGCCGCCACAGAACCAGAACCGAAGCGGTCAGCGCAAATCCGGCCGAGGCGGCCAGAAAAACCCCGTTCATCACCGCATTCCAGCGTTTGACGACCCCCATCCAGAAATGCCCCATAAAGTCGGTCACCGGTTTTGGCAGCGCCTTCCATCGGTCGATGGCATGGCCCGCGACGCGCCGGGTCTGCCCGCCCACGCCCGACAGGTCATGGCCATAGACGATGGCGCCCAGATTGAACCAGACCAGCGGCAACAGCGCATACCAGAACAGCGATGTGAGCATTTGCCACAGCTGAAATTCCGGCGCCCAGTCGACCGGGCGCAGCTCGGCCTCGCGGATCGCGGCCCGGGCGGCGGGGATGATCCATTCCAGCACCTCGTCGGGCCTTGGCAGCGTCGCCAGCCAGCCGGCGAGTTCGTCCTTCCAGCTTGCGATGACATAAAGGCCCAGCAGGGCCCAGGTCGCCTCGCAGGCCACGACCAGCATGGGCCAGAATCCGGTCCCGCTGCGGCTATGCATGGTCTTGGCGACGCGGCGGATGGCCCAGATCAGCAGCACGCCCAGGATGACCCAGCCGGTCTGACTGACCTCCAGCGCGGTGGGGGGCAGTTCTGACCTGGTGAAATCGACCCGTGCCATCTGCGCGGCATAGAAAATCTGCGAATAGCTGCGCAGCGTATCGCCCAGAAAACCCCAGCCGGCATAATAGCCGTAAAACGGGATCAGAACCGCCAGCAAGGTGACCGCGAACACGCCGGCTTCGCGTCGATCCTGAGGCGCTTGTGTCGCGATCTGCGTGGCCCGCCTGCGCGACAGCCGCATGCGCGGCAGGCCGTTGTGCAGGATCAGGAACATCGACACCGTGACCAGCAGTTGCAGCAGGATCACCGGCGCAATGGCAAACAGTCCCAGCAGGCGGTTGAAGAACCCGATCTCGACGGCGATCCGCAGCAGGATCTGATCCAGCAAGGCCCCGCCCGCCCAGATCGCCGTCAAGACCGCGCCATAGCGCCAAAACAGCGACAGGCTTAGCCCGATATGCTGTCCGATAATGCCCAGATCGCGTCCCACGGCTGCCCTTGTGTCGAGTGCTTCGCGCATAACGACGGGACGGTGGCATGTTTTTTCGGGCGAGGTAACTGGAAAGAACAGAGGCCGCCCGCCGCAGCTTTGTTCCGCGCCGCGTCGCCGGGTGTTCGGCCTGCGCTCTGCTGCCCCTTGGGTTCTCGCCGCTGATCAAGGCGGATGGCGCCGGCGATCTGCCCGTTATCCCCGCTGTCAGGCGGAGGGCGGGGCCACGGCGCAGACCGGAAGATAGACCCGGAATGTCGCGCCCTTGCCCGGCTCGCTTTCGATACTCACGCCGCCGCCGCTTTGACGCAGGATGCCATAGACCGTGGAGAGACCAAGCCCCGAGCCGGTTTCCGGGTCCTTGGTGGTGAAATAGGGCTCGAAGATCCGCCTGCGGACCGCCTCGTCCATGCCGATGCCGGTATCGGTGACCACCAGCCCGACATAGTCGCCGGCCTCGACCCCCAGCGTGGTGGCGCGGTGCCTGTCGATGGTGACGTTGCGGGTTTCCAAGGTCAGGTCGCCGCCGTCGGGCATGGCCTGAACGGCGTTGACCGCCAGGTTCATGATGATCTGTTCGATCTTGCCGGTATCGGCGCGCACCGGCTGCAGGTCCGGGGCAAGCGATATGTGCAGAACGACGCCTTGATTGCCGGCCATCCGAAGCATGTCCTTCATGCCGCGAATGATGTCGTTCAGGTCGATCATCTCGGGATACAGCGTCTCGCGCCGGCTGAAGGCGCGCAACTGGCCGATCAGCCGGGTGGCCTGATCGACCGCATTCTCGATCACCTTGGTCTCGTCAAGGCGCAGGCCGGCAAGCCGAAGCCGTTCGATCAGCAGGTCCTTAGCCGCCGAGATCACCGAAAGGGTATTGTTGAAATCATGGGAAATCCGTCCGGTCAGCTGGCCAAGCGCCTCCATGCGCTGGAGATGCCTGAGATGCTCTTCGGCCCGGCAGCGTCTGGTCATTTCCCGTTGCAACTGCCGGTTCGCGAGCATCAGTTCCTCGGTGCGCTGTGCGACCTTTCGCTCCAGATCCTGTTGAAAGCGGTGAACCGTCAGATGCGTGCGGACGCGGGCCAGAAGCTCGGGTTCCTGAACCGGCTTGATGATATAGTCGACGGCGCCGATATCGAAAGCCTTGCGCAGGTCCCCGGGACTGTTCAGCACGGTCAGAAAGATCACCGGGATCTGTTGCAGCCGCGGATCGGCCTTGAAGTGGCGGCAGGTCTCGAAGCCGTCGATCATCGGCATCAGCGCATCCATCAGGATCAGGTCCGGCATGATCCGTGCGGCGCGCTTCAACGCCATGCGGCCATCGCGGGCGGTGCGGACATCGTAGCCCTCGGTCTCCAGCAGGGTCGCCACGACCTTCATGTTTTCCGCACAGCCATCGACCAGCAGGATTGTCGGAGGCCGCTCGCCCCG
>JAGPGI010000129.1 GCA_018056045.1 Paracoccus sp. (in: a-proteobacteria) | reverse complement strand
GTCCTGGCTCGCTTCGGACGCTTCCGCCGGACTTCGGGATCGGACGCCACGGAGCCGTCCTTCCGACCGTCCTGCGCCTTCGTGTCGGCCTCGGTCGCCGGATTAACTCGCGAACGGGACGACCCCATGAGCGCCGCAACCCACTGGAAATGCACGGATGTTTTACGCCGTCCCGTGACCATCGAGGGGCGCTCAAAGAGAGACACGGGCCATTCGGAGACCCATTCTGCGTCAAGCGCCCAGTCTCCGAAGGGCGGATGGCCCTACCAACGCCCTTTGAAACAAAAAGAAAAAAGGCCCCAATCGGGGCCCTTGGACGGATTCAGCATTTGAGTGTGGCGGAGACGAAGGGATTCGAACCCTCGAGACGGTTCCCCGTCTGCACCCTTAGCAGGGGTGTGCCTTCGACCACTCGGCCACGTCTCCGCCGATCCGTATATGGATCGGGCAACACGGAAACAAGGCCTTTCTGATGCTCATATCGCAACCCGCACGATGATTGGCGACAAGAGCACGCCCAAGGCCGCACAGCGCTGCTGACGCCCCTTGTTGATCGGGCCCACCCGGTCTGCACTCGCCCCGTGAGCCAGCTCACGCCTCCGCTTCGACCAAGCGTTCCCGTCTTTGAACTGCGTCACTGGCTCATCCGTCTTGCGGAAAGCGTTGCAATTCCTCTGCAAAGCTGCCATCCGAAACCTGTTGTTTGCAGTAGCCCCGATACCCGATGACTGCCGGTTTCCAGTATCCTGATTGTGTCAGCATGTTCTTGCCACCCGGCCGTATGGCACGACGAGTCCCCGCTTGCCGCCCCGCAAAGCATGCCGGCCCGTGCAGCGCGCTCTCAGGATTTCGGCTCGGAGGCGGTGGCGAGGGGGTCGCGACGTGACACATTCGCTGACGGCGCGGTTTCAGACCTCCAGCACTGAACACGGCCTGCGCGCCGGTTGGGCGCAGATGCGCGTCGAGGATCATGTCGAGTTCGAGGCGCATCTGGCCGAGGCGCTTGCCCCCGCGACATTGCGGCTGTTCGAGCCGGTCGATGCGCAGGATGCCCCTGTCGACAGGCTTCAGGCGCTCGCCGCCAGACGCCCCGGGCAGCGGCTGCACATCCTTTTTGCCGAGGCCGGATCCGGCGGCGCGGAAAAGGCTTTGGCAAAGTGGCCCGAAATCCCGTGGGCCGAGCTTTGGCAGCTTCGACAGCCGGTTTGGGCGATCATCGACGCGGTCGCCTGGCCAGAGATCCTGCCGCTGATGAAAAGCCGGCCTGACCGCTCGGCCTGTCTTTACACGACACCGGACCCCCAAAAGCAGGCCGCGGCGCCGTGGCTCGTGCGCATGGTGCAGGGTGAAGAAATACCGCTGCGCTTCAAGGCATTGCCGGAAGAACGCCACGGCGGCATCCTGTTCGCGTCGGATAAATCCGCCGAAGAGCTGCGCCGCCATTTCCGGCGCTTCACGCTGGCATGGCTTCCGGATCGCGATGCGGCGGTCTATTTCCGCTTCTATGATCCGCGCGTGTTCATGGACATGACCGAGGCCCTGAAGCCCGGTCATCTTGCGGCCATTTCCGCCGTCGTCGATGCCTTCTATCTGCCGAGATCCGCCGACAATCCGGACATGTCCCCGGCGCCCGGACGGCTGGCCGTCTATCGGCCGCCGCAAGCCAAGATCATCACCGGAAACTTTCGCATCGATGCCAGCGAGCTGGAGCGTTTCAACCTGCTGAACCGGCGGCGCTTTGCCCTGCGCATCGCCCGCAAGCTGGCGGCGGCGGCCGGGCGGGAACATGGCCTTGCTGCCTGCAACGCGGCGGCGCTTTCGGCAATCGAGGTCGGCGAGCGGTTCGGGATGACCTCCAAGGCGCAGGTTTCGGCGCTGGCGCGCGCGGTCCTGTTCTTCGGCGCCAATTTTTACAGGGAGCATGCAGAGGCCGCGCGCATTCTCGCGGGCAATGATCTGGCGTTCCAGCGCAAGGATATGCTGCTGAAATGGATCGCCACGACGCTGGGACAGAATGCCCGGCGCAGTCTGGTTAAGGGTTAGAGGAGCAGAGATTGGCTGAGCTTGAGCAAGGGATGGACGCTGAGGAAGCAAGGATTTGGGCCACCGGAACGGATACGCCGCTGCCTGAGGGAATGCTGAACAGTCTGGTCAACGACCCCGTGGAGCTCGAGAGTTTTCCGCCGGGCGAAATGCGCGATACGGTGCAGCGCCGCCTTGATGCCAATGTCGAGCAGGCAAACGCCATTCGCAACGAAGAGGTCGAAGGCGCCTTCGACGTCAATGGCAGCGGCGCCGTCTGCGATTGCGCGCCGGGGCAGCCCTGCTGCCTGAAAACCTTCCGCATCGCCGACAAGGCAAATGGCAGCCGTTATGTGAACTGGCCGCCGAAAGAGAACGCCGCCCAGACGTTGTTCATGGTCTGCAAGGACCCCTATCTGGGACGCCCCTCGGCCGAGGTGAAGCTGCAGACGCTTGTCCGATCCTCGTGCAAGATGGGCAATGGCTCTTATCCCGCGATCCGGCCGGCCGGGTTCGCGGATCGCAATGAACGCATCCCCCATGAGGATACCCGCAAGGTGGTCTCACCTTTTCAGGTGCCGGCGTTCAATGGCGGCATGTTGCCGCCAGAGGTGCAGACCGCGCTTTATTGTATCGGGATATTCTGCACCGCATCGACCTATGCCAATCGTGAGCTGCCCTCGGCGACCGATGCGCAATGCATTCCGAACGGCTATCCCGCCGTCAAGGTATATCCGCTGCCGCATATGCAGCTTTCGGCTTCGGTCGCCGGTTCAGCCGGTTTCGCCATATACCTAAGTCAGATGCCGACGATGTCGGCGACCATCAGCGGCAAGGTGACGGGTGAATTCGGCAATCAGACTCTTGATTTTTCGTCCGAAACCAAGGCGCAGACCGTGCCCGGGGGCATGCAGGGACCGCGTGCGCCCGAGACCAAAAGCCCGATTCTCGATTTCATCGCGGATATGCAGAACGGCCTGTCGTCACTTGCCGATGAAAGCCGGCCCAGCGACGCCAGCCCGGGCATTCCCCTCCGGAGCACGGCACATACCTCGATCGGCCTGAATATCGGTCTCAAGCTTGATATCGAGAAAATGGGGCTGACGCCGAAATCGGGCAGTCCTGACCTGTTGCTGGAGCTGGGCAAGGCCGGCGTGACCCTCACCCCGGCCGTAACCGGCGGCATCGATCTGCTGGAGCTGTTTCTGGCACGCTTTCCCCGCGGCCGGCAGATCCGCGCCGCCATGGCAAACGGACGGGTTCTCAAGGGATCGGCGCAATGTGACATCACCGTCAAGGGATCGGGCAGCCTGTCATTCCAGGTCGATCATGATGCCCCGATCACGATAGGAAATGCGGTCGATATCCCGGCCGCACTTGCCGCGGTGAAGCGGATCTATACGGCCAAGGCCGAGTTTACCGGCAGCATCACGGTTCAGGCCTCGCTGGACCTTGAAACATGGTTCTTTGACGCGCATGCATCTGCCGGCGCCAAGATAAGCACCGGCTGGCATTTCGGTGGCCGGATGACCGAAAACAGCAATGGGACCGGTCAGACGGAAAAGCTTTATCACTTTGAGGGGATCATCCTGCGGGCCTATGCCACTGCGGGATACAGCTCGAAAAATACCGCATCGGGCAGGGGCCGTCGTGGCGAAAGCCAGAACGGTATGACAAGCAGCGTCAAAAGCACCGGAACCTTCGAGGTCTCGAACAGTCTTGGCGAGCCGGACTATGTCGTTCAGCTTATGGCTCCGGTAGGGCGGAAAGATGGCTGGAAGAAAATCTGAGATCGACCGCAGGAAATTCATGCTCTTACTTTCGGGGGCGTCCGCCGGGGCGCTCCTGCCAAAACGACCGGAGGCCCAGACAGCAATGGTGACCGATTTGATGCCCTTGAATGCGACCGTTGCCGCCGAGAGCAGTCTCGTCAGCGTTTTCGTGAACGGCGCCCCCTTTTGTCTGGATGGCATGAGCGAAAAGGTTCTGTTCACCTATCCGGTTCATCCCATTCTCAGGGATGGCGTGAACCGTCTGGATTTCGAATATGAGCCCTCGAACGACGTCGAGGACAACTTCACGCCCCATTCCGGTGTGCATGTCGAGTTCGCGATTTCCTCGGCCTATGCGGCGCGCGCCACGGTTCTGACGGCGCAATATTCCGAAAAGGAACAGGCCATGGTTCCCGCTGCGGTCTCTTTGCTGACCGGAGAGGCGCCGGTATTGCGCAATGAGGTCGTTACGGCCAGCAATCGCTTCAAGTCCGAGACGACCGTCATGCAGTTCTCGGATGGGGTGTCGGGCGAATATGCGAACCGCCTGACAAGTGAATTTCAGGTCAGCATGCCGGGCCTTGGCGACGTGCCGTGGTCCCAGACCACGGTTCTGAGCGCCGAATCCGACATCCGGAAGGAACTCTATGAGGCCTATCAGGCCCTGCATTCGATCCTGCAGGCCAAGGACATTGCCGGCTTCATCGAACTCGCGCGCCCGTCGCTGACAAGAACGGCGCGGATGAATGATTACCCCGATGAGAAATCCGTCGCTGAACGTGTGTTCCAGCTGAACCCGATGGGTGGGGCGCCCGGATCGCGCATGATTCCACTGATGAACTGGGCTGAGTTTCAGGCGCAACCGTTGCGTTGGGGCTCGACCGGGCAGCTCGTCGCCAATTTTACCGACCAGATCCAATATGTCGACGAGGCGACTGGCACCCGGACCGGCGGCATGCGGGTATTCTTTGCGCGTAGCAGGAATGAGCCGCTTCGTATCTATTACTCGCTCGACAGCGGGCAATGATATTCACAAAGGGAACGGCTTCGACGGGGTGCGTGCCGACATCTGCCCGCGCCCGGCGCCTGGTAAAATACGCGGAAGGCCCACCGTCGATATGAAGTGCCAAAGACCGGCGCGGAGCCTGACGCCAATGCGCGGCCCGCTCAAGTCGCAGGTAACTGGGATCGAAATGCGCCAGCCGGACAAGGCCGCTCCAGTCGACGAGCTCGATCTCGTTTCCGACCCAGCGGATCAGCCCGCCGTTGCGCAGATCGCGATCCGCGCGGTTGATATGGATCGGCTTGCAGCCAAGGATATCGGCCGGCTCTTTTTGCAGTAGCGGCAGGGTAAAGATGTGCTTTTGCGCCGCGCCGACGCTGGACAGGCGAACGTAAGGTTCGCAGAGCAGATGCGCCAGTTGCGCCAGTTGCGCCGCCGAACGCAGTGATGCCGCCGCGACCAGCCATTGCCGGCGGATCGCCGCATCGATCGCAATCGACATCCGCGGCAGTCGCGTCAGATGCGGAAAGTTGCAGGTGATCTCGCGCAGCTCGTCATGGTCGATGATCCACACCGGCCTCGCCGACCGGGATGACTTCGTGCTCCAGCCCGGCAGGAACGAATCCGTGCAGCGTCACATCCTGACTGGCCTAGCCGGGCCGCGCCGAAACCGGCCCCAGCGCTTCGGCGAGCTGCGCAAAGCTTTGCCTCGCATTCGGGCTTTTGCGGGTGAAAAATGCGTCGAGCCCGGGAAAGATCCGCACCGCCTCATCCAGCCTTGCGTCCGAGCCGGGGGCATAAAGCCCGGCGCGGATCATCAGCTCGGATTCCGCATAGGTCCCCAGAAGCGAGCGCGCCCGCGCGATCAGCGCATTCTCATGCGTGCTGGCCGCCTGTGGCAGTGACCGCGAGACCGAGCGCAGCACATCCACCGCAGGAAACCTGCCCCGTTCGGCAATGGCGCGGTCCAGAACCACATGGCCGTCCAGCACCCCGCGCAGGATATCGGCGACCGGCTCCTCCATATCCGAGCCGGCGACCAGCACGCTGAAGATCGCGGTAATGTCGCCCGATCCGATCGGCCCCGGCCCGGACCGCTCGGCCAGGGACATGATCATCTGCGAGGTCGAGGGCGGAAAGCCGCGATAGCTTGGACTTTCGCCGGCCGCCAGCGCGATTTCGCGATGCGCTTCGGCAAAGCGGGTGATCGAATCGGCCAGAAACAGCACATGCTTGCCCTGATCGCGGAAATGCTCGGCCACGGTCATTGCCGCCCAGGCGCAGCGCCGCCGCGTCAGGGGTGACTGGTCTGAGGTGGCGGCCACGACGACGGACCGCGCCATGCCTTCTTCGCCCAGCACTTCCTCGACGAATTCGCGCAGCTCGCGCCCGCGCTCGCCGATCAGCCCGATCACCACGACATCCGCCGACACTCCGCGCGCAAGCGACGACAGCAATGTCGACTTGCCGACGCCCGAGCCGGCGAACAGCCCCATCCGCTGACCGCGCACCAGGGGCAGCAGCGTATCAAAGACCGCAAGCCCGGTATCCAGACGCCCCCCCAGCCGGTTGCGCCCGGCGGCGGGCGGCGGTGGCGGCCGAAAACCGCGCTCATCGCCGCCCGCAAGCAGGGGGCGGCCATCCAGCGGCTGTCCGAAAGGGTCGATGATTCGCCCGATCCATGAATTGGCCGGCGCCAGAGATGGCGCAAAAATCAGTTCCACCCGCATGCCGATGGACAGCCCGTCCATGGCGCCCTCGGGCAGGATCGCCACTTTCTCAGCCTGCAGGGCGACGATCTCGCCCGCCAGATCGTCGCCGGAACGCATTGAAAACATAACACGATCTCCGATAGACGCGTGCCAGCTCAGGCCTTCGGCCCAGATCAGGCCGGCCCGAATCGCACTGACCTGCCCGAAATGGCGGGTCATGCGGACGCGCTGCATCCGGGTCGAGATCGACAGAATTTTATCCATTCCGAGTTCCCTTTTCTCGCGGCGAGCCTGTGCCTCGAAACGGTTTCTAAACCTATTGGGGTTAAAACCCGGTTTATCGGAACTGAGGAGAAGCCTCGATGTTTGACCGGATCGAAACCTTGCGCATGGCAAGTTCGCTGACCGCCCATGCGGCCGAACGCCAGAAACTGATCGCGCAGAATGTGGCCAATGCCGACACGCCGGGATTTCGCGCCCGCGATCTGGCCGGTTTCGCTGAGACCTATCGCTCCCGCGTCTCGGCCGAGATGCGCGGCACGCGCCCCGGCCATCTGACCGGTGCAAGCTGGGGCGGCGCCGAGCGTGCCGTGGATGATGGCGGCGAGCCGGCGCCGAACGGCAATACCGTCTCGCTGGAGGAGGAGATGATCCGCATCGCCGAGACCCGGCGCGACTTTGACGTCTCGCTGGCGGTCACGCGGTCGGCCATGTCGCTGATCCGCACCAGCCTTGGCCGTCGCGGTTAGGAGATCACGCCATGACCGAAAAGCTTTTCGCCGTTCAGCTTGCCGCCTCGGGGATGCGTTCGCAATCCGAGCGGCTGCGCCATATCTCGGAAAACATCGCCAATGTCG
>JAGPGI010000128.1 GCA_018056045.1 Paracoccus sp. (in: a-proteobacteria) | reverse complement strand
TATGGGCGCTGTGGCCGGGGGGCGTCATCGCCGTCAGCCGCTCGGCCGCCCAGCCGGTCAGCGTCATGGTGGGCTGACCCGAGGGCAGGTTCTGGACGGCCATGTCGCGCCACGAGATGCCCATGGCAAGGCCGGTGCCAAGGGCTTTCGAGCAGGCCTCCTTGGCGGCCCAGCGTTTCGCAAGCGTCCCAGCCTCGTCCTTGCGGCGTGCGGCTTTGGCCAGTTCGGTTTCGGTGAAGACCCGGTTTCGAAAGCGGTCGCCATGGCGCGCCAGAACGCCGCTGATGCGGTCGATATTGCACAGGTCCGTGCCGATGCCGAGGATCATGCCCGTGGCCCGGTTGGGTTTTTGGATATTTTCATGAAGAAGAACCTGCACGCGCCGCGTCCATGCGGCGGCGCATTTCCCGGATCGCCCCGTCAAGACCGATGAAGACGGATTCGGCGATCAGAAAATGGCCGATATTCAGTTCCATGACCTGCGGGATGGCGGCGATGGGGCCGACCGTGTCAAAGGTCAGCCCGTGGCCGGCATGCACCTCGAGGCCAAGGCTGGCGGCGAAGGCCGCGCCTTTTTGCAGGGCTGCGAGTTCGGCGTCGCGTTCCGCGATGCGGCCTTCGGTGTCGAGGTCGCAATAGGCCCCGGTATGCAGTTCGACGACCGCCGCGCCGATCCGGGCCGAGGCTTCGATCTGCGCCGGCTCATGGCCGATGAACATCGAGACCCGGCAGCCCGCCTCGCGCAGGGGGGCGATGAAGTCGGCGAGATAGGCCTCTTGTCCGGCGACGTCGAGGCCGCCTTCGGTCGTGCGTTCCTCGCGTTTTTCGGGGACGACACAGACGGCATGCGGGCGGTGGCTCAGCGCGATGGCCTGCATTTCCACGGTTGCCGCCATTTCGAAGTTCAGGGGCAGGCGCAGTGTTGCCATCAGGCGGTCGATGTCGCGGTCCGAGATATGGCGGCGATCCTCGCGCAGATGGGCGGTAATGCCATTGGCGCCGGCCTCTTCGGCCAGTTGGGCGGCACGCACCGGGTCGGGCCAAGGCGTGCCGCGCGCGTTGCGGATGGTGGCCACGTGATCGATATTGACGCCAAGACGCTGCATGCTTCCCCCTTGTTTGCCCGCAGGTTAGCCCTTTGCGGGCGCAAGTCCAGATGCGGTAACCCACCATGACGGATGGGCGCGGGCGATGACAGTCCGCGCGGCCTGCGCGCGGGCCGCATCGGAGAAAAGGCCGAAACAGGTCGCGCCCGAGCCGGACATGCGCGCAAGCTCTGCGCCCGCGTCATTCAGCGCCGCAAGGCAGGTGGCGATTTCCGGCATCAGGCTGATCGCCGGGGCTGCGAGATCGTTGCGGCAATCGCGCAGAAAACCGATCAGCGCATCCGCGTCGGGAAAATCGGGCAGGGTATCGGGCATGGGCGGGTTCTCGCGCCGGGTCAGGGCGTTGAAGACCGCAGGCGTCGAGAGGCCGCGCCCCGGATTGACCAGCACCAGATGCAAGGGCGGCAAAGCGGGCAGCGGGTCGAGGATCTCGCCCAGACCGCGCATCCGCGTGGGCAGTCCGGCCATGCAGACCGGCACATCGGCGCCGAGGCTCTGGGTTCCGGCGGGGCTGGCGCCCAGAGCGCGCAGCACCGCCGCCGCATCGGCCGAGCCGCCGCCGATCCCCGAGGCCACGGGCAGGTTCTTTTCCAGCGTGATCGCCACCTCGCGCCCGGCCAGACGGGCGGCGCGCAGGCACAGATTGTCGGCTTCCGCCGCGAGGCCTGTGGCAAAGGGGCCGGTCACGGTCAGCGACAGCGGGCCATCCTCCAGCGTCACCACATCGCCGATCTGGCAGAACACCACCAGCGAATCCAGCAGGTGATAGCCGTCACTGCGGCGGCCAGTGACATGCAGCGTCAGGTTCAGCTTGGCCGGGGCCGCCTCGCGCCGGATCTGGGTCATGGGATCAGTCGGCGGCCTCGTCCTGCGCCGGTTCGGGCGCGGGCGGGGGCGGCGGCAGTTTGCCGCCATTGGCCTTTTCCTCGGCCAGAACCGCGTCGAGGCCCCGGTCCAGCTTGGCGCGGATGCGATGCGCCTCGGCCTCGGTCTGGGGTTTCAGCGACTGGGCGCGATGCCACTGGATTTCCGCCTCGCGCTTGCGGCCGACCATCCAGTAGATGTCGCCCATATGGTCATTGACCAGAGAATCGCTGGCCATGGCGGCCACGGCGCGCTCCATCGGTGCCACGGCCTCGTCATAGCGACCAAGCCGGTAATAGGCCCATGCCAGCGAATCGAGGATATAGCCGTCATCGGGGCGCAGCTCGACCGCGCGCTGGATCAGCTTCAGCGCCTCGTCGAGGTTTTCGTTCCGGTCCACGAGGCTGTAGCCCAGATAGTTCAGCACCTGCGCAGAATCGGGGCGGATCTTCAGCGCGGCGCGGAAATCGGCCTCGGCCTTCTGGAACTGGCCGGCGCGTTCCAGCGCGATGCCGCGCGCGTAAAGCGGGAACCAGCGCATTTCGGGCGAGCCGTCGCCGATCAGGCTGAGCGCCTTGTCATAGGCGGGCACCGCCTGCGCGAACTTGTCCTGCTGGCGCAGCAGATCGCCAAGCGCCAGCCAGCCCTGCGCAAGCTCGGGATGGGTCGCGGTCAGCGCCAGCGCCGCCTTTTCGGCATCGGCCAGCCGGTCGGCGCGGGCCAGCGCGTCGATGCGGGTCAGTTCGGCCACCGGGCGCATGTCGCCCAGCTCGCGCAGCGCCTCGAATTCCTGCTCGGCCAGATCGAACTGACCGAAGTTCTGCAAAAGCTGCGCCGCCAGCAGCCGCGCCTCGCCCAGCCGCGGCGAGAGATATTCGGCCAGCCGCGCATGGATCAGCGCCAGCGGATCGGGCTCGTCGCTGCCGGCGAGCACGGCGCCAAAGGTCAGGAACACCTGCGCGATACCGTCGGCGGGGGTGTCGACGATGTCAAAGGGCAAGGTCTCGCCCTTTTCCATGCGGTCGCGCAGCGCCAGCAGATGCGGCTCTTCGGCGATGTCGGGCGTCGCGTCGAGCATGGCGATGGCGTCGCGATTGCGCTCAAGCTGCGAGAGCACCTGCGCATGGGCGATGACGCCAAGGATGTGGCTGCCGGTATCAGGCTCGTCCAGCAGCTCCTCGGCGCCTTCGAAATCGCCGACCTTGGCCTTGGCCAGCGCCAGATGATAATTCACCATCGGCGCCGCGCCGCGCATCGTGGCCAGTTCCTTGAAGGCCGAGAGCGACTCGCTGGCGCGGCCGGCGCCCAGCAGCGCCCAGGCGCGGGTCATGCCGTCGATGAGCTGGTTGCCGCCCGTCGGATCGCCAGTTTCCGAGGGCGCGGGCACGGCATCAATGGCCGCGATCAGGTCGTCCCAGCGCCCGGCGCGGGCCATGTCGGTGCGGCGCAGCAGATGGGCCAGTTCGGTGGCGCGGCCCTGATGGGTGATGGTGCCGGCCAATGCGGTCGCCCGCTCCATCTCGCCGGCCGAGATCAGCGCAACCAGGGCGCTGTCTTGCAGGAATGTATCGGTGTCGTCCTGCGCCAGCGCGCGCAACGAATAATCGCCGGCAGTGCGGAAATCGTTCTGGATCGCGGCCATGCGCGCGGCCAGATAGGGGCCGGCAAGGCCGTAGATCTCGGGGGCGGGGGGCTCGGCCACCGTGGCCTCGGGCGCCTCGGTGTCGGGCGCTTCGGTGTCAGGCACGGCGGTGCCGGATCCGGTGGCGTCAGGCGCGGGAGGTGTGGGGCGATGCGCGGGGCGCGGGCTTTCGGGCAGAGCCGGGGGCTCGGCCGTCTGGGCAAGGCGCGGCGCGGAATGGGCGGCGCCATCCATCGCGACCACGGAAAGCGGAGCGGCGGTCAGCGCGATCAGCGCCAGCGGGATCAGTCTTGTCGTCACGGCTTTGGCCCAGTCCTTGGCAATACCCGCGGTGACCCTAGCCGCCGGCGCGGCGCAGGGCAACGCCACGGCCATCGCGGCATTGCCCCATATGATCACATATTCGGGTAATTCGGCCCGTCACCGCCCTGCGGCGTGGTCCAGTTGATGTTCTGGCTGGGGTCCTTGATGTCACAGGTCTTGCAATGGACGCAGTTCTGGAAGTTGATCTGGAACTTCGGCCCGTCCGGCCCTTCCAGCACCTCATAGACGCCGGCCGGGCAATAGCGCTGCGCCGGTTCGGCATAGACGGGCAGGTTCACCGAGATCGGGATCGAGGCGTCACGCAGCCTGAGATGGCAGGGCTGGCTTTCTTCGTGATTGGTGAAGCTGAAGCTGACATTGGTCAGCCGGTCAAAGCTGAGCTTGCCATCGGGTTTCGGATAGTCGATCGGCTTGAAATCGGCCGCCTTGCCGGTCGCCTCGGCATCCGTCTTGCCGTGTTTCCAGGTGCCCAGCGGGTTCCATCCGGTCAGGTTCGCGACCCACATGTCAAAACCGCCCAAGGCCAGGCTGGACCACAGGCCCAGTTTCGACCACAGCGGCTTGACGTTGCGCACGGGTTTGAGGTCGCGGGCGATGGCGCCCGAGCGGATATCGGCCTCATAGCCGGTCAGCTCATCGCCCTCGCGTCCGGCGGCGATGGCTTCGGCGGCGGCCTCGGCGGCGGCGATGCCCGAGAGCATGGCGTTATGGTTGCCCTTGATGCGCGGCACGTTCACCAGCCCGGCCGAGCAGCCCAGCAGCACCGCGCCCGGCACGGTCAGTTTCGGGATCGACTGCCAGCCGCCTTCGCTGATGGCGCGGGCGCCATAGGCTACGCGCTTGCCGCCCTCCAGCAGTTCGGCGACCATCGGGTGGTGCTTGAAACGCTGGAACTCCATGTAAGGATAGAGATAGGGGTTGGCGTAGTTCAGGTGGACGACAAAGCCGACCAGCACCTGATTGCCGCCCAGATGATAGATGAAGCTGCCGCCGCCGGCATTCTTGCCCAAGGGCCAGCCCATCGTGTGGGTGACGGTGCCGGGCTTTGCCTTGGCCGGGTCGATTTCCCAGATTTCCTTCATGCCAAGGCCGAATTTCTGCGGCTCGTGGCCGGCGGAAAGGTCGTATTTGCCGATCAGTTCCTTGGCGAGGCTGCCGCGCACGCCCTCGGCGATCAGGACATATTTGCCGCGCAGCTCCATGCCCGGCTCATAGCCGGGGCCGGGGGTGCCATCGGCATTCAGCCCCATCTCGCCAGCGACGACGCCGGCGACGCGGTCGCCCTCATAGACCAATGCGGAACAGGCCATGCCGGGGAATATCTCGACCTCGAGCGCCTCGGCCTGTTCGGCCAGCCAGCGGCAGACATTGCCCATGGAAACGATATACTTGCCATGGTTCGACATCAGGGGCGGCATCGGCCAGTTCGGCACCCGCATCTGCCCGGCCTCGCCCAGAATGTAGAAATTGTCGTGCGTCACCTCGGTCTCGATCGGGGCGCCCTTGTCCTTCCAGTCGGGGATCAGCCGGTCCAGGCCAGAGGTGTCCAGCACCGCGCCCGACAGGATATGGGCGCCGATCTCGGAGCCCTTTTCCAGCACCACGACCGACAGTTCGGGGTTGATCTGCTTGAGCCGGATCGCCGCTGACAATCCCGCCGGCCCGCCGCCCACGATCACGACGTCATAATCCATGGATTCGCGGATGATATCAGACATGGCTCGGCCCCCCAATTCCCCTGGCTCTCTATCTCGGGCGAATACCTAGCGCGTAATATTCTTTCGGGCAATCGGAACGCAGCGGACAATCCTGCTTGCCCTTGCGCCAAAACGTGATTGGCGGGGTCTTGCGGATGGCGGCCGGCGGGACTTGCAAGAGGTTGCGGAACCGGCAAGGATGCCTGCAAGGATGTTCCGACGCCCCCGGCCGATGGCTGGGGGCGTTCGACAAATATTTGCGTGTTGAACGGGTGCGCAGCGGCGCGCCGAAGTGATGCGATCGGAAGGATTGGAATGGAAAAGATACCGATGACCCGTGCGGGCTATGACCAGCTGGACGAGGAACTGCGCCAGCTGCGCTCGGTCGAGCGCCCGGCCGTCATCCGCGCCATCGCCGAGGCGCGTGAGCATGGCGACCTGTCGGAAAACGCCGAATACCATGCCGCCCGCGAAAAGCAGAGCTTCGTCGAGGGCCGCATCAAGGAGCTTGAGGCCCTGATCTCGCGCGCCGAGGTCATCGACACCTCGAAGCTGAACGGTTCGATCAAGTTCGGTGCCACCGTGACCCTCGTGGATGAGGACAGCGAGGAAGAGCGCACCTATCAGATCGTCGGCGAGGCCGAGGCCGATCTGGAACGCGGCCTGCTGAACATGCGCTCGCCGCTGGCGCGGGCGCTGATCGGCAAGGATGAGGGCGACAGCGTCGAGGTGGTCACGCCGGGCGGTGGAAAGTCCTATGAAATCATTTCGATCCGCTATGTCTGACCGGCGGCGGGAGCGGCTGGGATGAGCGCCCGCGACGCCCTGCAGCGGCTGGCCGCCGAGCAGCAGCGCGGTCGCCTTCTGCTGATCGGCGCCGGGGCCAGCGCGGCCTGGCTGGCGCTGGCGGCGCTGTTTGCGGCGCTGGCCCCGGATGACGGGTCCGGGGGCGGATCAGCGCTGATCTGGATCATCGGGCTGGTGCTGCCGCTGGCGCTGATCTGGCTGGCGGTCTGGTCGGCCCGCAGCCTGTCCCTGCTGCGCGAAGAGGCGCAGGAGCTGCGCGCCCTGCTTGAGAGCATGCAGGATCAGGCGGATGGCGGCGACGGCGGCATGGTCCGCCCGGCTGCGCCCCCGCAGCCCGAGGTGCGCACCCCCCGTCCGGCCCCCGCCGCACCGCCGCGTCCGGCGCCGGCCCCCGCGGCTCGCCCGGCCGGCGATGGGCGTCAGGCCACGTTGCAGCTTGATTCGCCCGCTGCGACGGAACTGACCACGCCCGAACTGTTCTTTGCCCTGAACTTTCCCGATGGCCCCGATGACCGCGAGGCGATTCGCTGCCTGCGTCTGGCGCTGGCCGATCCCGGGCTGGCGCGGCTGATCCGCGCCGCGCAGGACGTGGTCACGCTGCTGGCCGGGCAGGGCGTCTATATGGACGAATTGCGCATCCCCGAAACCGATCCCATGCTGTGGCGCCGCTTTGCCGAGGGGGCGCGCGGCGATGCCGTCGCCGGGCTTGCGGTGATCGAGGATAAAAACGCGCTGGAGACCGCCGGCCAGATGCTGCGCGGGGACGAAGTGTTTCGCGATGTCGCCCATCACTTCCTGCGCCATTTCGACCGCCTGCTGAGCCGCAAGGCGCAAGATGAAAACCCGCAGGTGCTGGCCGTGCTGACCGAGACCCGCTCGGGCCGGGCCTTTACGCTGCTGGCGCAGGCGACCGGCATGCTGGGTCGCGGCGCCATGC
>JAGPGI010000127.1 GCA_018056045.1 Paracoccus sp. (in: a-proteobacteria) | reverse complement strand
GCTCGCGCAGGGCGGCGACGGTGTCGGGCTGGGCGCCGGTTCCCAGCATGTAGCTGGCCGGATCGCCCGGAACCAGCTCGACCACGGCGAAAATCACCATCGACGCCACAGCGAGGCTGAGGCCAAGAGCGGTCAGTCGGTGAATGACGTAGCGTCGCATAGACAAAAGGCTAGTGCTCTCCGGGGCGGCGGTAAAGCGGTCATGCGCGGCAGAAAAACTGTCCCTTAGGGCAGTTCCAGCTTGCCCAGCAGCGGCAGATCGTCACTTTGGCTGACGGCGTGCCGCTCGATCATGCGATGCACGGCGGGCGGGTGTTCGCCGCGATGCAGGGCGTGCAGTTCGCGATAGGTCTCGTAATCGGCTTTTGTGCGGCGCAGGTTGTGGCGCACATATTCGTCCCAGGTGGCGATGTGATAGCTTTCGGTCCAGCGCTCGGGGGTCTCCAGATCGCGCAGAAGCGCCCAGTTCCGCGCCCCGTCGCGGCGGCGGATATTGCGGCGCAGCGCCATCAGGCGCAGGAATTCGGGCACGTCCTTCTGGTCGATCTCATAGTCGATCATCACCATGATCGGGCCGGAGCGGCCGCGCAGGTCCAGACGCAGGGCCGGCTCCTGAAAGCGGTTCACCGGGTCCAGATCGACGGTGCCGAATTCGGGGATGCGCAGCCATTGTCCCAGCACCGCGCCAAGGATCAGCGGGACCGCCGCC
Source organism: Paracoccus sp. (in: a-proteobacteria) (assembly GCA_018056045.1). Lineage (GTDB taxonomy): Bacteria > Pseudomonadota > Alphaproteobacteria > Rhodobacterales > Rhodobacteraceae > Paracoccus. The sequence goes on along the minus strand of JAGPGI010000127.1, from coordinate 6,670 downwards.
AGGGCCATCGCCATGTCGACGCCATGGGTCGAGGCGACGGCCCCCCAGACCCAGCTTCCCAGCGCCATGCCGCCGAAAACGGCGGTCTGATACAGCGCCAAGGCCCGCGCCACCACCCAGCGCGGCGTCGAAAGCTGCACGGTCACGTTGAAAAGCGACAGCGCCAGCACCCAGCTTGCACCGGCGGGCAGCATGGCCGCAGCATGCGCCCAGACGCTTTCTGTCCAGGCCAGCACCAGCGCCGCAGCGGCGAAACCGGCGAAAGCCAGCCGCACGACGTTTTCATTGTCCAGCCGCTCGCGCAGCGTCGGATTCAGCAGCGCGCCGCCGATGGCACCAAGGCCAAAACAGCCCAGAAGCAGGCCGAACAGCAAGGATCCGCCCTGCGGCTGCTCCTTGGCGACGAGGGGCAACAGCGCCATGACGACAATCGCCGAAAAGCCGAACAGCGCCCCGCGCAGCAGCACCCGCATCAGGTTCGGCGACAGCGCCACATAACGCAGCCCGGCACCGACGGCGGCGACGAATGGCTCGGGCGAGGTGGTGCGGGGCGGGGTCTGCGGATGCCAGCGCAAGAGTGCCCCCAGCAACGGGATATAGCTGACCGCATTGACCGCGAAGGCCGTCGCCGCCCCGAATGCCGCGGTGATGATACCGCCCGCCGCCGGTCCGACGCTGCGCATCAGGTTGAAGCCAACCGAGTTCAACGACACCGCGGCGGGCAGGTCCGCGCGCGGCACCAGATCCTGCATGCTGGCCTGCCATGGCGGGTTGTAGATCGCCTGCCCGACCCCGATCAGAAAGGTCAGCGACAACAGCAGCAGCGGCGTCATCCAGCCTTGCCATGTCAGCACCGCCAGCAGCACCGACACCACCGCCATGAAGGCCTGCGCCGCCAGAAGCAGCGTCTTGCGGTCAAAGATATCCGCCAGCGCCCCCGAGATCAGCGCGAAAATCATGATCGGCAGCGTGTTCGAGGCCTGCACCAGCGCGATCAGCGTGGCCGAATCCGTCAACTGCGTCATCATCCATGCCGCGCCCACCGCTTGCACCAGCGCCCCGAAATTCGAGATCAGCGTCGCCGTCCAGAGCGTGCGGAAATCGCGATGGCGAAACGGGGCAAAAGGGCTTGGGCGCGCGGAACTTGGCATGGAGCTGAAAACCTGGGGCAGCGGTGCCTGCCAGCCTAAGCAGAGCTGTCGCGGGCTGCAATCACCCCGGCGCAAATTCTGCAGGGTGATTCTGCCTCACCGCTACCGGATGTCCCGCCATATCGAATATGTATCGAAGAATATTTTCTGAAATCGTAAATGTGTCGAATATTCGTCGACGAGATGGTCAAATTTGTCGCAAGATCGGGAATTCATTTTCCAGCATTCGGCTATTTTTGCCGCAACTTGGTTTTGGGGGTGCGCGAAGATGAAAGTCATCGTTCTGGGGGCAGGCGTTCTTGGGGTCACGTCGGCCTGGTATCTGGCCAAGGCCGGCCATGAGGTCACGGTCATCGACCGCCAGCAGGGCCCGGCGCTGGAGACCAGCTTTGCCAATGCCGGCGAGGTCTCGCCCGGCTATTCCTCGCCCTGGGCCGCGCCCGGCATTCCGATGAAGGCGCTGAAATGGATGTTCCAGCGCCATGCGCCGCTGGTGATCCAGCCGAAACTGGACTGGCAGCGGATTTCGTGGATGGCGCGGATGCTGGCGAATTGCACCTCGTCGGCCTATGCGATCAACAAAAGCCGCATGGTGCGTCTGGCCGAATACAGCCGCGATTGCCTGGGCGAGCTGCGCGCCGAAACCGGCATCCAGTATGACCAGCGCATGCAGGGCACGCTGCAGGTCTTCCGCAAACCCGAGCAGATGGATGCGGCCGGCAAGGATATCGAGGTGCTGCGCGCCGATGGTGTCCCCTTCGAGGTTCTGGACCGCGCCGGCTGCATCGCCGCCGAGCCGGGTCTGGCCGGATCGGCCGACCGCATTGCCGGGGGCCTGCGCCTGCCGGGCGACGAGACCGGCGATTGCTTCAAGTTCACCAACCGTCTGGCCGAGATGGCCGAGGCGGCGGGCGTGACCTTTCGCTGGGGTGTCTCGATCGAGGCGCTCGAGGCCGAGGGCGGCCGCATCAGCGCCGTGCGCACCGACAAAGGCCGCATGACCGCCGACCGCTATGTTCTGGCCATGGGCCCGCATTCGCCCAAGCTGGTCAAGCATCTGGGTCTGAACCTGCCGATCTATCCGCTCAAGGGCTATTCGCTGACCATCGACATCGAGGACGAAAGCCGCGCCCCGGTCTCGACCGTCATGGACGAGACCTACAAGGTCGCGATCACCCGTCTGGGCGACCGCATCCGCGTCGGCGGTCTGGCCGAGATCGCCGGCTATGACCTGCGCCTGAACCCGCGCCGCCGCGCCACGCTGACGAAATCGGTCAGCGAGCTGTTCGGCGGCTCGGGCGACCCGGACAAGGCGCTGTTCTGGACCGGGCTGCGGCCGATGACGCCCGATGGCACCCCCATCGTCGGCGCGACGCCGATCCCGAACCTGTTCCTGAACACCGGTCACGGCACGCTGGGCTGGACCATGTCGGCCGGCTCGGGGCGTCTGGTCGCGGACCTGATCTCGGGGCGGACCCCCGATATCGCCGCCGACGATCTGGGCTATGCCCGCTATCTGCGCGGCGCCAAGCGCCCGGCCATGGGCGTGCTGCAACCCGCCGGGGCCTGAGGCGAGGGCGCAGGATGAACAGGGGGCTGGCGGTGACGCCGGCCCTTTTGCTTTGGGGCAGCGGCGGGGCGGTGCCGGCTCCGGACTGCTTATGAGATTTCCGCGCCCGGGGCGTTTGGCAAAACCATTCGGCAACAGTTTGGTAACGAATTGTTCTGCTTGCCGGGCTTGCCCTTGACGTCCCGGGGGTATGAAACACTGTTATGCCTTTACGAATCGCGCCTGGTCTTTTGCTCGGGTCGGGCGCGCGATCTGACGAATCGTCAATGCTGCCACGGCTGCGCCCTTTGCGCGCGCCGCGTTACGAAGGGAAATAACCATGCGCCTTGCTTCGCTGATGCTGGCCTTGGGGCTTGGCCTTGCCGCCTGCGCCCCGACGCCTCCGACCACCAAGGCCCCGGCCGATCAGGGCGTTTACGGTGCCCGCACCGATACCGGCCCCAATGGCGAGCCGATCGAGATCCATGCCGTCCGCCAAGCCTATCTGACGGACAGCAACCGCCGCCAGCGCGTCGCCTATAACGGCCCCGAAGCGCCCGGCACGATCGTTGTCGATCCCTATGCGCGCTTTCTCTACCACGTTCTGGACAATGGCGAGGCCATGCGTTTCGGCATCGCCGTCGGTCAGGCCGGCAAGAATTTTCAGGGCAATGCCACCATCCGCCGCAAGCAGGCCTGGCCCAGCTGGACGCCGACCGCCAATATGGTGCGCACCCAGCCCGAGCTTTACGGCCCGCTGAAGGGCGGGTTGCGCGGCGGCGTCGACAACCCGCTGGGCTCGCGCGCGCTCTATCTCTATCGTGGCGGGCGCGACACGATGTATCGCATCCACGGCACGATGGACCCGTCCTCGGTCGGCAAGGCCACCTCGGCGGGCTGCATCCGGCTGTTCAATCAGGACATCATGGACCTGTTTGACGAGATCCCGAACGGCACGCAGGTCAAGGTCCGCACGCCGGGTGAAAGCCGCGCGCTTGAGGGCGAGATGATCGAGCAGCCGAACGGCTATCTGGTCCCCGCCAATCAGGTCCAGACCGCCGCCGCGACCCCGGCGCCATAAGCGAGATCACGGCATGAACGGAGGCGCCCCTGCCTTGCGGCGGGCGTTTCCATGTGTCGCGGGGGCAAGACGGTTTTCAAGCCGCGCCCGGGCTGCTATCTGACGGGCAGGTTCTCGGGGTCATGGTCGATATGCGTCATCTGGTTTGGGCATTTCTTGTCGCGCTGACGGCGAACTCGGCCTTGGGCTATGAGGCGATGAATGCCACTGACAGCCACCCCGCGCCGCGCAAATCCGAAAAGATCCGCTGCACCGACGATGCCAGCACCTGCATTTCGGTGGTGAATTACGTCCCCGATGTCTGCTCGGCCATCGAGCGCTCGGCCGGGCGGCACCGGCTGGACCCGCATTTCTTTGCCCGCCTGCTGTGGAAGGAAAGCCTGTTCGAGCCGGGCGCCGTCAGCCCGGTGGGCGCGCAGGGGATCGCGCAATTCATGCCCGGCACGGCGGCGCTGGTCGGGCTGGACGATCCCTTCAACCCGGCCAAGGCCATCGACGCCTCGGCCCGCTATCTCAAGCAGCTGAGCGACGGTTTCGGCAATCTGGGGCTGGCCGCCGTGGCCTATAATGGCGGCGAGAATCGGGCCGCGCGCTTCAAGGCGCAGGGCGGCAACCTGCCCTGGGAGACGCAGGACTATGTGCAGGCGATCACCGGCAAGGATGCCTGGACCTGGCGCGACAATCCGCCCGAGGCGCTGGATATCCGGCTGGACAAGGAGCAGTCCTTTTACGCCGCCTGCGTCGATCTGGCCAGTTCGCGCAAGCTGCGCGAGTTCAAGACCAAGGACCACGCCTGGCCCTGGGGCGTCATCGTCGCCACCCATCCCAGCCAGTCGGGCGTGACCGGGCAGGTCTCGCGGCTGAACCGGCAATTGCGTCCCATTCTGGGCGGCAAGCGTGTCAGCTATGTGCGGCGCAAGGTCTCGGGCGGGCCGAGGCGGGTCTATACCGCGCAGATCGGCTATTCCTCGAAGACCGAGGCGCATGCCTTTTGCAGCCGGCTGCGCAGTGTGGGTGGCCGCTGTCTGGTGCTGAAGAACTGAACGCCGCTTTTGTGGCGGCGTTCGATGGATATTTGAGTGAAGAAGAAAATCAGGGGCGCCGTGGGGGCGCCCTTAGTCTTTCCAGTGGACGCCGGTCAGGTCATTGGCGGGCATGGGGGCGTTTTCCCACAGGCCTTCGATCTCGGCCTTGGCGACGCCGGTTTTCGCCAGCTGGAACAGGTAGGCGTTGACGTGGTCATTCGCGATGATTTCCTGCGCCTGTTTCAGCAGGTCTGAGCGTTCGCCTGGGTCGGTGGCGGCTTCGAGTTTTGCCAGCACCTCGCGCAGGGCCGGGTTCTGGTAGTTGAAGTAATATTTGTCGCGGCCATAGATGCCGATATCCATCGGCTCGACATGGCTGATGATGGTCAGGTCGTAATCGGCATTCTTGTAGACCTGCTCCAGCCACTGCGCCCATTCCATATTGGTGATCTGGGTCTGGATGCCGACGGCGCGCAGCTCGGCCGCGACGATCTCGCCGCCGCGGCGGGCATAGGGGGTGGGGGGAAGGGCAAGGCGCAGCGTGAGGTCGGTGACGCCGGCATCCGCCAAGAGCTTTTTCGCCAGTTCCGGGTCATGGGCGGATTTCGCCGTCAGGTCGGTGTAATCCGGGTGATGGGGCGCGAAATGCGTGCCGATCGGGGTGCCATAGCCGAACATGGCGCCGTCGATGATGTCCTGACGGTTCACCGCATGGGCGATGGCCTCGCGCACCTTGGCATTGTCGAGCGGGGCTTTGGCGTTGTTCATCGCCAGGATCGTCTCGCCTTCGGTGGTGCCGACCAGCACCTTGAAGCGCGGATCGGACTGGATCTGCGCCAGCGTTTCGGGCGCCGGGTAGATCGGGAAGGCGTCGACATCGCCGGCCATGATCGCCGCGAAGGCCGCCGTCGGGTCGCCGATAAAGCGGAAGGTCGCGGTTTTCAGCGCCGGTTTCGCGCCCCAATAGCCGTCATAGGCGGTCAGGGTGATGTGGTTGCCCTGTTTCCATTCGCCGAATTTGAACGGGCCAGTGCCGACGGGATGGGTGGCGATGTCCTTGATGCTGGCCTCGTCCAGCATCACCGCGTCGCCCCAGGCCATCTTGAAGGGGAAGGCGCCGTCCGGGGCTTTCAGAGTCACGCGCACGGTTTGCGGGTCGATGGCCTCGACGGTCTGGATGCCCTCGAACAGGCCCTTCTGGGCATTGGTGCTGTCGGGCGCGCGGGCGCGGTCCAGCGAAAAGATCACGTCCTGCGCGTCAAAGTCTGCGCCGTCATGAAAGGTCACGCCGGGGCGCAGGTGAAAGGTATAGGTCTTGCCGTCATCAGCCACATCCCAGCTTTCGGCCAGACCCGGCTTGACGCTGCCATCGGGGCCGATGCGGGTCAGCCCCTCGAAGAGGTTGGCATAGACCACCTCGTCGATAGCGGCGGCGGCGCCGCCGGTCGGGTCGAGGTTCGGGGGCTCAAGCACCATGGCCAGCGTAATGCTGTCGGGCGCGGCAAGGGCCGGCGCGGCAAGCAGGGCCGTCAGGGCGGCCGTTTGCAGGAATCTGGCGAACATGCACGCCCCTTTTTGGTTAACCTGTCGGGGCAGCTTCCGGGCAAATGGCCCGGCAATCAAGCCCGTCTCTCGGTCAGCTGCTGGGCGAGGCCGGCGAAGGTCAGCCAGAGCGAGGTAAGAAGCAGGCCCCAGCGGGCAATGCTGTCGGGGTGGAAATCGTCCAGGACCGCCCATACCGCGAAGACCACCCAGGCGGCGGTCATCGGCAGCGAGATCGCCCGCCAACGCACGGTGCGGACCGGGTGGATGAACTTGATGTTGGTGAACATGGTATAGGTCAGCGCCACCACCACGATCAGGA
>JAGPGI010000126.1:4984-7381 GCA_018056045.1 Paracoccus sp. (in: a-proteobacteria) | reverse complement strand
ATATTGATGGCGGTGAAGAAGCCCTCTTGCAGCTTGATGATCTGCAGCTGGCAGTTCTGGCCGCGCTCGTTCAGGGCATGGCAGATCGGCTGGGTCAGGAAGTTGTAGATCGGCTGCCAGACCATATAGCAGACCACCATGGCCGCGATAAAGGCCAGCGCGGACCAGATCAGGCGCGAACGCAGCTCGGCCAGATGCTCGATCAGCGGGGCCGAACTGTCGTCGATTTCGTCGGGGCGTTTGGTCTGGGCTGACACTCAGAGGTCTTTCGTATCAGAGCGGCGCACCGCATGCAGGCGGCGCTGGCCGGATTCGGGTTCGGCGCCGGATCCGGCGGGCGGAACCGGCGCGGCCGAGATGCCGGGCGCCGGCGGCAAGGTCTCGCCGGCACTGGTGGCGGCTGGGGCGGCGGGTGCGGCACTGGCCGGGCTTGCGCCATCGGCGGGCACCGGCGCCCCCTGCCCCGGATCGGGCGCGGCCGATCCGTTTCGCGCCGGGATCTTGGGGTCCCATTTCTCGAACCGGTCGGCGGCGCGCTCCAGCGCGTCCAGACCCAGCGCCTTTTTCGAGGTCAGCGACTTGACGTCACGTAACGCGTTGCCGGCCTCATCAAGGCCGGTCGATTTCGCGGCATCCTCCATCGCGCTGGAAAACTCGCGCGCCATGGCCCGCGCCCGCGCCGTGATCCGGCCAAGCGCGTGGAACATATGCGGCAGGTCCTTGGGTCCGATCACGATCAGCGCAACCACGCCGATCAGCAGAAGCTCGCTCCAGCCGATATCCATGTCCTGTGTCCGCCCGGATTACGAGCGGTCGCCATCGCGCGGCGTCACGTCGCGCAGCGCCTCGTCGGCTTGGGCGCGCGCGCGGGTCGCGTCATCGGCGGGCGCTTTGGCGATGGGTTTCTTGGCCTCTTCTGCGGCATTGTCATATTCTTCGGCGCCATCCTTCACGCCCTTCTTGAAGGCGGTGATGCCCTTGCCCACTTCGCCCATCAGCGAGGACACCTTGCCGCGCCCGAAAAGCACCAGCACCACCACCGCGATCAGCAAAAGACCGGGAAGGCCGATATTGTTCAGCATTTCAAACTCTCCCTTGCCGGCAGGACCGGCGTTGATGGGCTCTATCTAGGGTTTCGCGACGCCCATTGCAAAGCCGAAACGCGGCATCCGCCCCCGCAGCCCGGCAACCCTGCCGAAAAGAGCAGTGCTTTTCTTCGCGCGAAATCCGGGCGATATAACGACATCATGGACAGCACACAGATCATCAGCGCCTTCGTCACGCTCTTTGTTGTGATCGATCCCGTGGGCTTGGTGCCGCTGTTCATTGCACTGACGCGCGACATGACGCCGCAACGACGGCGTCGAATCGGCTGGCGGGCACTGGCCATCGCAGCGGCGCTCCTGCTGATCTTCGGGCTGGCGGGCGAATCGATCCTGACCGTAATCGGCATTTCGCTGCCGGCCTTCCAGATCGCCGGGGGGATGCTGCTGTTTCTGACCGCGCTCGACATGCTGTTCGAACGCCGGACCGAACGGCGCGAGGGTCAGGCCCCGACGCAGGAGGACGACCCTTCGGTCTTTCCGCTGGCGACGCCGCTGCTGGCCGGCCCCGGCGCGCTGGCCACCATGATCCTGCTGGTCGGACAGGATGCCAGCGCCACCCATATGCTGGTGATCCAGCTTGCCATGCTGGCGGTTCTGGGGATCGCGGCGGCGCTTTTCGCGCTGGCCGACCCGATCGCACGCCTGCTGGGCCGCACCGGGACCATGGTGCTGACGCGGCTTTTCGGCATGCTGCTGGCGGCACTGTCGATCCAGTTCGTCATTGACGGGCTCAAGGGCTCGGGGCTGTTCTGATGGGGGATCGTTTCGCCAGCCTCGCCTATCTGGTGCTGCTGCTCATCGCGGTGGGCGGCTTCCTGCTGGTCGAGCTGCGCGAGCGCCCCGGCAAGACCCTGCGCATGGCCGCAGCCTGGGGGATGATCTTTCTGGGCGCCATCGCACTCTCTGGCCTCTGGCCCGACATCCGCAACGCCATCGCCCCCGAGGCCCGCATGCTCGAAGGCGGCCGCATCGAGGTCCCCATCGGCAATGACGGCCATTACCACCTGACGGCCGAAGTGAACGGCACCGCCATCCGCTTCGTCATCGACACCGGCGCCAGCAGCATCGCGCTTGGTCCGCGCGATGCCGAACGCATCGGTATCGACCCCGAAAACCTCGCCTATATCGGCGAGGCGCAGACCGCCAACGGCACGGTCGAAACCGCCCCCGTCAACCTCGACAGCGTCACCATCGGCGACATCCGCGACGAAAGCGTGCCCGCCGTGGTCCTGCGCGCCGATCTGGAACAATCGCTGATGGGCATGTCCTATCTTTCGCGCTTCGCCCGCGT
>JAGPGI010000126.1:0-4884 GCA_018056045.1 Paracoccus sp. (in: a-proteobacteria) | reverse complement strand
CCCCCGTCAACCTCGACAGCGTCACCATCGGCGACATCCGCGACGAAAGCGTGCCCGCCGTGGTCCTGCGCGCCGATCTGGAACAATCGCTGATGGGCATGTCCTATCTTTCGCGCTTCGCCCGCGTCAGCATCGAGGGCAACCGCCTGATCCTCGAACGCTAACCCTGCCCCCTTCCCGGCGCCCGGCTTCTTTCATGCCAAAATATCCCGGGGGACTCGGAGCGCGAGCTCCGAGGGGGGCAGCGCCCCCTCCCTCTTACTGCTTGCGCTCCCAGCGGCCATCCGCCTCAGACCAGTATTCGGCGGCAACGCCCGCCTCTTTCAGCGCCCGCCATTGCACCCGCGCGCGCTCCAGCGCCTCGGGGTCATTGCCGTCAAAGACGATGCAGGCCCGCTCCAGCCCGGCGCATTCCGCGCCCGTGACCTCGGCCCCGTCCAGCGCGATCAGGCAGCGCGGCGCATTCGCCGCCGCCTGCCCTTCGACGGTCAGCAGCGCCGGCTGGCGCGCATCATGCGGCCCGCCGGCAAGGCCGTGGGGCAAAAACCCCTCGCCCTGCCACAGCGCCTCGTCCAGCGCCACCTGGCGCGCCCGGTCCCTGCCCCGCAGCTCGACCCGCCAGCCGGCCTGCAGGCTTTTGCCGATCAGCATCGGCAAAAGCTGCCCCGGCCCCGAGCGGGTCAGGTGATAGAACAGGGCGCTGCCCATCAGGCCTTGGTCTCGAAACGGTCGCGCACCAGCCGGTCCAGCGTCATCACGCCCCAGCCCGTCGCACCTTTCGGTGCCATCGCGGTTTCGCCCGGCGGCAGCGCCACCCCGGCAATGTCCAGATGCACCCAGGGCGTGCCCTCGGCCACAAAGCGCTGCAGGAACTGCGCTGCGGTGATCGAGCCTGCGGGCCGCCCGCCGGTATTCTTGATATCGGCCAGCCGCGAATCGATCAGCTTGTCATAGGCCGGGGCCAGCGGCAGCCGCCATGCCCCCTCGCCCTCGGTTTTCGCGGCCTTCAGCACCGCATCCGCCAGCGCGTCGTCATTGGAAAACACCCCGGCATTTTCATGTCCCAGCGCGATGATGACGGCGCCGGTCAGGGTCGCCAGATCGACCATGGCGGCCGGCTTGAAGCGTTCCTGCGCATACCAAAGCACATCGGCCAGCACGAGCCGCCCCTCGGCATCGGTATTGATGACCTCGATCGTGTCGCCCTTCATGGATTTCACGATATCGCCCGGACGCTGGGCGCGGCCATCGGGCATGTTCTCGACCAGACCGACCAGACCGACGACATTGGCCCTGGCGCGGCGCAGCGCCAGCGTGCGCATGACGCCCGCGACGACGCCGGCGCCACCCATGTCCATGGTCATCTCCTCCATGCCGGCGGCGGGCTTGATCGAGATGCCGCCGGTATCAAAGACCACGCCCTTGCCGACCAGCGCCAGCGGCGCCTCGTCCTTGGCACCACCATCCCAGCGCATGACCACGACCTTGGACGGGCTTTCCGAGCCCTGCCCGACCCCCAGCAGCGCCCTCAGACCCAGTTTCGCCAGCTCGTCCTCGTCCAGCACCTCGACGCTGATGCCCAGCTCGCGCATGGCCAGCAGGCGGTCGGCGAAATCGCTGGTGGTCAGCACATTGGCCGGCTCGCTGACCAGATCGCGGGTAAAGAAGACGCCCTCGGCCAGCGCCGCGCCATCGGCGGCGGCCTTGCCCAAGGCCTCGGGGTCCTTGTGCATGAAATTCACCCGGCCGCGTTTGGGGGCCTCATCCTCGGCGCCATCTTCGGATTTGCGGCTCTTGTAGGCCGAGAAATCATAGGCCCGCAGCGCCAGCCCCAGCGCGATCTCGGCGGCGCGGGGATGGTCGGCGGCGGCGACCAGCAGGTCGGACTTGCCCAGTTTCGCACCGATGGCGGCGCCGGCCTTGCGCGCGGTCAGCGCGTCGGCATTGCGCGGCAGGTTCACCAGTTGCAGCGCCTCGGCGCCAAGACCGGCCGGAAAAGCCAGATCCAGCGCCTTGCCGGGCTTCACGCCCTTCCACGCATCCGAGGCCAGCGCCCGCAGCGCCGCCTCGCGCGTCGGGCGCGGCAGGCCGGCGGGCAGCTTGCCGTTCTGCGCCACCAGAATGGCGACGCGGCCCGGCCATTGCGCCAGCCCCGTCAGATCGGTCTGGGTGAAGGAGATTTCCACCGGATGGGTCATGGTCCTGCCTTTCGCGTTTGAGCTTTGGTCAGGAAACTAGTCACGCATCAGCGCCTTGACCAGAGCCGGGGCTTTCCCAAACCCCGCGCAGTCGCTAATCATTTCCGGGTCAGTGACCGCGAAAGCCCCCATGCCCCGTATCGATCGTTACATCCTGTCGCAATTCCTGACCTTGTTCGGGTTCTTCGCGCTGGTCCTTGTCTCGGTCTATTGGATCAACCGGGCGGTCTCGCTGTTCGAGCAGCTGATCTCGGACGGGCAGACGGCGCTGGTGGTGCTGGAGTTCACCGCCCTGACGCTGCCTTTGGTGATTTCGGTCGTGCTGCCCATCGCGGCCTTTGCCGCCAGCGCCTACGGCACCAACCGGCTGTCATCGGAATCGGAACTGGTGGCGATGCAGGCCGCCGGCATGTCGCCCTGGCGGCTGGCGCGGCCGGTGCTGGTCTTTGGCCTATTGGTTGCGGTCATGGTGGCGATGCTGGTGCATTCGCTGGTGCCCTTGGCCCGCGCCCGCCTTGCCGAACGTCAGGCCGAGATCGCCCAGAACGTCACCGCGCAATTCCTGCGCGCGGGCTCGTTCCAATACCCGGTGCGGGGCGTCACACTGTATATTCGCCAGATCGCCAATGACGGCCGGCTGCTGGATTTCTTTCTTGAGGACGGGCGCGACCCCGGCAACCAGACCACCTATACCGCCAGCGAGGCGCTGGTGGTGCGGACCGAGGCCGGCCCGCGTCTGGTGCTGATGCAGGGCATGGTGCAGAACCTGCGCCATAGCGGCGAGCGCCAAAGCCTGTCGGTCACCCGCTTTTCCGAGCTTGCCTATGATCTGGCGACGCTGATCAGCACGGAATCCTCGCGCAAGCGCGACCTGCGCGCCTATTCGACGCTGGAGCTGATGAACCCCGATGCCGCGCTGCTCGAGGCGACCGGCGCCACCCCCGACAAGGCCCGCGCCGAGGCGCATGAGCGGCTGGCCAAGCCCTTTCAGGCGCCGGTCGCGGCAATGCTGGGCTTTGCCACGCTGCTGATCGGCGGCTACAGCCGCTTCGGCGTCTGGCGGCAGGTGATCTGGGCGGTGGTGGCGCTGATCGCGGTGCAGTTTCTGGCCACGGCGGCGGAAAGCCAGGTGGCGCGCGACGCGGCACGCTGGCCCCTGATCTATGTCTCGCCGCTGGTCGGCGCCCTGATCAGCCTCTTTCTGTTGTGGCTGGCGGCCAAGCCCCGGCGGATGCGAGACCGCGGCCCTAAAAGCGGCCCGTCGGCCAGCCAGCCCCCCGCATCCCTGACGGAGGGCGCGGCATGATCCTGTCGGCCTATGTCGCGCGCCGCTTCCTGCGTCTGTTCCTGATCATCGCCGCGATCTTTGGCGCGATCCTGTTCCTGATCGACATTGTCGAACAGATCCGGCGCTTCTCGGATGAGGATATCGGGCTGTCGGGCGCGGCTGTGCTGTCCTTGCTCAACATCACCGCCAGCTTCTATTCGATCATGCCGCTGATGGCGGTGCTGGCCGGGATTGCACTATTCCTGAGCCTGTCGCGCAGCTCGGAACTGGTGGCGATCCGCGCCTCGGGGCGCTCGGGGCTGCGGGTGCTGGCAGCGCCGGCGGTCACGGCGGCACTGATCGGCGCCATCGCGGTCATGGTGCTGAACCCGATGGTGGCCGCAACCTCAAAGCGTTATGACGACGCGGTGGCGCGCATGAAGACCGGCGGCGGCCAGACCGTCAGCGTCGGCGACAATGCCGTCTGGCTGCGCCAGGCCCTGCCCACCCGCGCCGCCGACGGCACCGAGACGCAAGGGCAGGTGGTGATCCGCGCCACCCGCGCCAGTCCCGATGCGACCACGCTTTACGAGGCCACATTCATGGTCTTTGCCCCCGAGACCGGCCCCTCGCGCCGCATCGATGCCGCCGAGGCGCGGCTCAGCAATGGCGCATGGCAGTTGACCGACACCAAGGAATGGCCGCTGAACCAGCCCAATCCCGAGGTCATGGCCCGCACCGCCCCCCGACTGGCACTGCCCACCGACCTGACGGCGGCGCGCATCCGCGACAGTTTCGGCAAGCCCGAGGCGATCCCGGTCTGGCAATTGCCCGCCTTTATCCGCGGGCTGGAGCGCGCCGGCTTTTCGGCGCAGCGCCACAAGGTCTGGTTCCAGATGGAACTGGCGCGGCCGCTGCTGCTGGCGGCGATGGTCGCCATTGCCGCCGTCTTCACCATGCGCCATATGCGCGGACGCAAGGCCGGCATTCTGGTGCTTTGCGCTTTTGGTTGCGGGATCGGCTTGTTCTTCCTGCGCAATCTGGCGCAGGTTCTGGGCGACAATGGCGGCATTCCCCCGGCGCTGGCGGGTTGGGCACCGCCGATCGTGGCGCTGCTTTTTGCCCTTGGCGCCCTGCTGCGGCTGGAGGACGGATAATGGCGCATCAGATCAGGCGCGGCAAAAGGCGCGGCAAGACGGCTGCCCGCGCGGCGTTTCTGGCGGCGCTGCTGCCCGGCGCCCTGCTGCCGGCTGCGGCATTCGCGCAAAGCCTCAGCAGCGATGGCCAGACCCTGCCCGCCTATGACGCGCCCGACCCGTTCCTGCAATTGCCGCGCGGCCCGGCGCTTGCCCCGACCGAGGACCCGGACGCGACCGCCCGCTATGCCGACGGCACCGAGGCCGCGCATATCACCGATGT
>JAGPGI010000125.1 GCA_018056045.1 Paracoccus sp. (in: a-proteobacteria) | reverse complement strand
CGCGGATCAGCGCCGCATCGCCCGAGCCGTTGAACAGAAAGACCGCGTTCTCGCGTTCGATCTGGCTGGCGATCTCGTGCAGGTATTTGGCGTTGAAGCCGATTTCCAGCGGCTCGTCGGCATAGGCGACGGGCAGCTCCTCATCGGCGGCGCCGGCATCGGGGGCGTTAACCGACAGAACCAGCCGGTCCTCGTCCAGCGCCAGCTTGACCGCGCGCGAACGCTCGCTGCTGACGGTGGCCACGCGGTCCACGGCCTTGGCGAAATCGCCGGCATCCACCTCAAGCTTGCGGGTGTTGCCCGAGGGAATCACCCGGCTGTAATCGGGGAAGGTTCCGTCGATCACCTTCGAGGTCAGGGTGATCGTCGGCGTGGCAAAGCGCACCTTGGTTTCGCTGACCGAAACCGCGATCTGCGCCTCGTCATCATCCAGCAGCTTGCGCAGCTCGGCCACGGTCTTGCGCGGCACGATCACGCCCGGCATCCCTTCGGCACCGCCCGGCAGGGCGGCGTCGATCCGCGCCAGCCGGTGGCCGTCGGTCGCCACGCAGCGCAGGCTCGGCCCATCCTCGGATTGGGCGACATGCATATAGACGCCGTTCAGGTAATAGCGTGTCTCTTCGTTCGAGATGGCGAATTTCGACTTGTCGAAAAGCCGCCGCAGCACCGTCGCCGGGGCGCTGAAATTGGCGCCATATTCCGACGAGGACATCAGCGGGAAATCCTCGCGCGGCAGCGTCGCCAGGCTGAAGTTCGAACGTCCGGCCTGCACCGACAGCCGCTGGGACGCATTGTCCAGACTGATCTGCACCAGCGCGCCGTCCGGCAGCTTGCGCGAGATGTCATTGAGCATGCTGGCCGAAACCGTGGTCGCGCCGGGGCGTTCGACCTGCGCGGTGGTGCGGTCGACGATCTCGGTATCCAGATCGGTCGCGCGAAAGCTGACACCCTCGGGCGTGGCCTCGATCAGCACGTTGGCCAGAATCGGGATGGTGTTGCGGCGTTCGACAACGGATTGCGCCTGAGAGACGGCCTTTACCAGAGCGGCACGTTCGATCGAGAATTTCATGGTCAACCCTTATGACGTTCCGGCCTCAAATCTGTCCCGGCCTGCGGGGCGCCAATGTGGCACAAACCAGCGCAGGGTCAAGCTTTCAGACTCAGGCCTCCAGCAGGCGGCGCAGCAGGTCGATATCCTCCGACAGGCTATGGTCGGCGCTGCGCAGCTCTTCGATCTTTTTCACGCCATGCATGATGGTGGTGTGATCGCGCCCGCCAAAGCGGCGCCCGATCTCGGGCAGCGAGCGTGAGGTCATCTGCTTTGAGAGGTACATCGCAATCTGGCGCGGCCGGGCGACGGTGCGCACCCGCTTGGGGCCGATCATGTCGGCCAACCGGATATTGTAATGCTCGGCCACCTTGCGCTGGATCTCCTCGATCGAGACCTTGCGGTCATTGGCGCGCAGGATGTCGGCCAGACATTCCTGGGTCATGTCGAGATTGATCTCGCGCCCCATCAGGCTGGCGAATGCGAACAGCCGCTGCAGCGCGCCTTCCAGCACCCGCACGTTCGAGGTGATGCGATGGGCCAGAAACTCCAGCACGCCCGGCGCGATCTTGAGACCCGGATACTGGACGCGGAAACTGTCGGTCTTGGATTGCAGGATGCCCAGACGCAGCTCGTAATCGGTCGGGTGCAGGTCGACCACAAGCCCGCATTGCAGGCGCGACTTGATGCGGTCTTCCAGATCCTTGATTTCGCCCGGCGAACGGTCGGCCGAAATGACGATCTGCTTGCCCTGATCGACCAGCGTATTGAAGGTGTGGAAGAATTCCTCCTGCGTGGAATCCTTGCCGGCGATGAACTGGACGTCATCGACCATCAGCACAGACACCGCGCGGAACATTTCCTTGAAGTCCATCATCGTGCGTTCGCGCAGCGCCTGCACAAAGCGGTACATGAACTGTTCGGCCGACAGATACAGCACCCGCGCCTCGGGCTGGCGGGTCTGGATCTCGCGGGCGATGGCATGCATCAGGTGGGTCTTGCCCAGCCCCACGCCGCCGTAAAGAAACAGCGGGTTGAAGGTCACCGGCCCGCCCTCGGCCACCCGGCGGGCGGCGGCATGGGCCAGCTCGTTGGGCTTGCCGACAACGAAATTGTCAAAGGTGAAGCGCTGGTCCAGCGGCGCCGCCAGATCGTCATTGGCGGCGACCGGGCGCGGCGCGGGGGCGCGTTTGGCGGGGGCTGCGGCCTGACGCGCGGTCTGGGCGCGGGTTTCGAAGTTCAGGCGCTGCACCGGCCCCTCGATCCCATCAAGGACCTGCAGGATGTCGTTGCTGTAATGGCGGGCGACCCAGTCGGACAGGAATCGCGTCGGGCAGGCGATCGTGGCGGTGCCCTCGGAGACGCCAGTCAGGCGTAGCGGCTCGATCCAGGTGGCGAAACTGTCGGCTCCGACGATTTTCTGAAGTTCTTCACGCGCTTGCCCCCAAAGCTTGTCCATCTGACCCGGTTCCGTTTCTTATCCCCTGACTCCGCCGGATTTTTCCGACGTGAGACGATTCGCTTTCAGCTCCGGGGAACACGGAGTCACGACAACAAAACATCCCTGTGCCGCCTAGGCAGCCTGAGGGACCGTTTCGCGGCCAATATGAACAGACACGAAACGCAGGCCGGTGGCAGTCGGCTTACGCATCATCAACCGCAGGCCGGCAAAGGCCATACGGTCGCCAAGGTGATCAGCGGCAGCGCAGATCAATCAAGGCATGTCCCCCAGTCACGACGTGAATCGCAGGCATGACGCTATCAATAACGGGGGGGTGCCAGCAACTGTTCTTCGCGCTTGACAGCCAGTTTGCCAAACAGAATCTGACGGTGCTGTGACATAACTGCGGCGCCACGCAACCCGTTGAAATATTTAGAGTTACGCTGGGTAAACTTTGTAAATTTGTAAGAAAATAAGCGCGCCCCAGTAGAGCGCGCTTTAGAATTATTCCACTTTTAGTTGCGCAAATGCCGCAACCTGCCAGCGTCGATCAGACAGTGGCCAGCGCCTTCACGCGGGCCGACAGGCGCGAGATCTTGCGCGAGGCGGTGTTTTTGTGAACGACGCCCTTGGTCACGCCACGCATCAGTTCGGGCTGGGCGCTTTGCAGGGCTTCGCGGGCAACGGCGGCGTCACCGCTGGCGATGGCTTCCTCGACCTTGCGCAGGAAGGTGCGGATGCGCGAGCGGCGGGCCTTGTTGACGGCGGTCTGGCGCTCGATCTGGCGGGCGCGTTTCTTGGATTGGGGCGTATTGGCCATGGGGGCGTTCCTGTTTGTTCTTCGTATGTCGTCGACGCAAAAGCCCCATGGCGCCGTCCCTCAGGGGACGGTCATGATTCTTGCCTTAAGCGGGCCCACGCGCATGTAAGGCCGGCCATATACAGGGGCCGGCGTCAAAAGCCAAGGAGGAATCACTTGTCGCGGAATTGCGGCTCGCGCTTTTCAAGGAATGCGTTCATGCCTTCCTTCTGGTCCTCGGTCGCGAACAGCGCCTGGAAATTGCGCCGCTCGAACAGCAGCCCTTCGGCCAGCGTGGTCTCATAGGCGCGGTTCACGGCCTCCTTGGCGGCGACCACGGCGATCTGCGACTTCTCGGCGATCTTGCGGGCCACGGCCATGACATCGGGGATCAGCTTGGCGGCGGGCACCACGCGGCTGACCAGACCCGAGCGCTCGGCCTCGGCCGCATCCATGAAGCGGCCGGTCAGATGCATTTCCATCGACTTCGACTTGCCGACAAAGCGTGTCAGGCGCTGGGTGCCGCCGATGCCGGCGATGACGCCCAGATTGATCTCGGGCTGGCCGAATTTGGCATTGTCGGCGCAGATGATGAAATCGCAGGCCATAGCCAGTTCGCAGCCCCCCCCCAGCGCATATCCCGCGACCGCGGCGATGATCGGTTTGCGGGTCGAGGTGATGCGGGCGATGTCCTCGCCGAACAGGTCCTCGGAATAGACCTCCACAAAGCTCTTGGTGGACATTTCCTTGATGTCGGCGCCGGCGGCAAAGGCCTTTTCGCTGCCCGTCAGCACGATGCAGCGCACCTTGTCGTTACGGTCGGCCTCGGTCAGCGCCTCGCCCAATTCGCGCAGCAGTTGCGAATTCAATGCGTTCAGCGCCTCGGGCCGGTTCAGCCGGATCAATGCGACATAGTCTTCGATCTCGACGGTAATGGTCTGGTAAGCCATCGACTCTTCGCCTTTCGGAAATAAGCTGACCGCGAGTCCTAGCAAAACCGACAGCACAAGGCCAGCACCCCCGCGCCCGCTTCTTTCATGTCCAAATATCCCCGCCGGAGGCAGCGGCCGAGGGCCGCTTCATTTCTGGCACAGCGCGCAGAAATAGCTCGAGCGCCCCGATTGCACGATTCGCCGGATATGCCCCGGGCAGCCGGGACTGGGGCAGGGCGCGCCCTCGCGGTCATAGACACGGAAGGAATGCTGGAAATAGCCCAGCTCTCCGCTGGCCTGCCGATGGTCGCGCAGGCTCGATCCGCCCGCCGCAATGGCCTCGATCAGCACGTCGCGGATATGGCCGACCAGCGCCGCCAGACGCGCAGGCCCGATCCGGCCCGCGGCCCGGCGCGGATCGATCCCGGCCCGGTGCAGCGCCTCCGAGACGTAGATATTCCCCAGCCCCGCGACGATTCGCTGGTCCAGCAGCGCCGCCTTGACCGGGGCGCGGCGCCCGCCAAAGGCCCGCACCAGCACCTCGGGGGTGAATTCATCAGACAGCGGTTCCGGCCCCAGATGCGCCAGCAGCGGATGCTCGGCCCCCGGCGCGACCAGATCGACCATGCCGAATCGGCGCGCGTCGTTAAAGGTGATGCGCGTGCCCTGATCATTCCAGATCACGACATGGTCATGGCGGGGCAGGATCGCCGGATCGCGGTGAAACTCGCCCTGCGCCTCGCCCTCGATCAGCATCCGCCCCGACATGCCCAGATGCAGAAGCAGACTGCCGCGATCCTCCAGATCGGCCAGGATGTATTTGGAGCGCCGTCGCAGGCCGGTGACCCGCGCCCCGGTCAGCACCTGCACCAGATCGGGCGGCAGCGGCCAGCGCAGATCGGGGCGGCGGGCCTCGGCCCGGGTAATGCGGTGCCCCTCAAGATGCGGCTGAAGGCCGCGTCGGACGGTTTCGACCTCTGGCAGTTCTGGCATTTTCGTCCCATTCATCGCATGGTGCGCCCGCGCCCGGCTGGCGCGCGTTGCGTTTTCGGAATATCTGGGCGCGAAACGACGGATGGACAAGCGACATGACCCGTGACGAGCCCAAAGAAACCCATTTCGGCTTTCGGACCGTGGCCGAGAAGGACAAGGCCGGCCTCGTCCATGGCGTCTTTTCCCGTGTGGCGTCGCGTTATGACGTGATGAACGACCTGATGAGCGTGGGCGTCCACCGCGTCTGGAAAACCGCGATGATGGACTGGCTGGCGCCGCGCGAAGGCCAGCATCTGCTGGATGTGGCGGGCGGCACCGGCGACATCGCCTTTCGGTTTCTCGAACGCGCGCCCGGCGCGCGGGTCACCGTCTGCGACATGACCGAGTCGATGCTGGTCGAGGGCCGCAAGCGCGCCGAGGCCGGCAAGCTGGCCGAGCGTCTTGGCTGGGTCACCGGCGACGCGATGGCGCTTCCCTTCGCCGATAACAGCTTTGACCGCTACACGATCAGCTTCGGCATCCGCAACGTCACCCGCATCCCCGATGCGCTGGCCGAGGCGCGGCGCGTCCTGAAACCCGGTGGCCGGCTGATGGTGCTGGAGTTCAGCCAGATCCCTGTGCCGATGCTGCAATGGCTTTACGACCGCTATTCCTTCAACGTCATTCCGGTCATGGGGCAGGTCGTCGCCAATGACCGCGACAGCTATCAGTATCTGGTCGAATCGATCCGCAAGTTCCCCGATCAGGAGGCCTTCGCCCAGATGATCCGCGAGGCGGGTTTCGGCCGCGTGCAATGGCGCAACCTGTCCATGGGCATCGCCGCGCTGCATTCGGGCTGGAAACTCTGAGCGATGCGCGGACCCCATAACATCTGGCGCCTGATCCGCACCGGCGCCACGTTCGAGCGCACCGGCGCGATGAACGCCGCGCTCGATGCGGTGAACGCGCCCGGCCGCGTGCGTGTCGCCGCCCGCATCCTCGGCTGGCCCTTTGCCTGGCTGGGCTACAAGGGCGACCCGTCGCTGCCCCCCGTCACCCGCGCCATCACCGCGCTGGGGCCGGCCTATGTGAAATTCGGCCAGATCCTCTCCACCCGCCCCGATGTGGTGGGCGTCGATCTGGCCAACCAACTGTCGATGCTGCAGGACCGGCTGCCGCCTTTCCCGACCGAACGCGCGCGCCAGACCATCGAATCCGCGCTGGGCGAACCGGTCGACGTGCTGTTTTCGGAATTTTCCGACCCCGTCGCCGCCGCCTCTATCGCGCAGGTCCATCACGCGCGCCGGATCGACAACGGGCGCGAGGTCGCGGTCAAGGTGCTGCGCCCGGGGATCGAGGGCGCCTTCCGCCGCGACATCGACGCCTTCCATTTCGCCGCCGGCATGATCGAGCGCCTGTCCCCCGCGACCCGGCGTTTGCGCCCGCGCGATGTGGTCAGCCATTTCGAATCGGTCGTGAACGGAGAACTGGACCTGCGGCTCGAGGCCGCCTCGGCCTCGGAATTCGCGGAAAACACTGCGGGCGACGCCGGCATGGCCGTGCCAAGGCCGCATTGGCATCTCAGTGCCCGGCGCGTCCTGACCACCGACTGGGCCGAGGGCATCGCCATGAGCGATGTCGCCGCCCTGCGTGCCGCCGGCCACGATCTGCAACTGATCGGCACCCATGTGCTGCAGCTTTTCCTGCGCCATGCGCTGCGCGACGGCTATTTCCACGCCGACATGCATCAGGGCAACCTGAAGGTCGCGGCGAACGGCGATATCATCATCTATGATTTCGGCATCATGGGCGAGATCGACGAATATACCCGCCGCGTCTATGCCGAGATCCTGATGGGCTTCATCCGCCGCGATTACGAACGCGTCGCGCGGGTCCATTTCGAGGCGGGCTATGTGCCCCGCGACCGCGACATAAAGGAATTCGCCCGTGCGCTGCGCGCCGTGGGCGAGCCGATCTTTGGCGCCGATGCCAGCCGCATCTCGATGGCGAATCTTCTGGCCTATCTGTTCGAGGTGACCGAGCGCTTCGGCATGGCCACCCGCACGGAACTGATCCTGCTGCAACGCACCATGGTCGTGGTCGAGGGGGTGGCGCGTTCGCTGGACCCGCAGATCAACATGTGGGAAGTCGCCCGCCCGGTCGTCGAAAGCTATATCCGCGACAATCTGGGGC
>JAGPGI010000124.1 GCA_018056045.1 Paracoccus sp. (in: a-proteobacteria) | reverse complement strand
GGCTCGATCGAGGATGCGACCGGCCTGCCCGATGCCCCGATCTATCCGCTTGATGCGGCGGTCGAACGTGTCCGCGCTGCGGCCGAGGCGGCGCGCGGCCTGCCCTTTCTGTTGACCGCGCGGGCCGAAAACCACCTTTGGGGCCGGCACGATCTGGGCGACACGATCCGGCGTTTACAGGCATTCTCCGAGGCAGGGGCGGACGTGCTTTATGCGCCCGGCCTGCCCGATCTGGCGGCGATCCGCACGGTCTGCGCCGAACTCGACAAGCCGGTGAATGCGGTGATGGGGCTGGGTGGCCCGACCTATACGGTGGCCGAACTGGCGGCGGCGGGGGTGCGGCGGATCAGCGTCGGCGGCTCGTTCGCGCGGGCGGCGCTGGGGGCGCTGATGCGCGCCGCGATCGAGGTGCGCGACCATGGCACCTTCGGCTATGCCGAAACGGCAATGCCGGGCGATAGCATCGCCCGGCTCATGTCCCAGGACCACCACCTGGATCGACTGTAACCACGCCCCGCGCGCTGCGGGGGAACTTGTTAAAATGGCCTCATGCGGGACGGGGCTGCCAGACCGTCACCGCACGAGGCCCGCCGCTGCCTGTCAGGAGGCTCAGGCAGCAACTCTTTCATCAACCAACACCTCGTCAACAACCCGTCCGCACGCAACGGCCTTCAACATCGGGGCAGGCGCCCGCTCGACCCATGCCGGGTCGAAATCTTCGGTGACATCAAGCATCTGCACCGAGAAACTCATATTCCGCACCGCCCTGAGCATCCCCTGCAGAGAAACCCTTCCCTGCGTCGGATCGGCGGGATCGCGGCTGAAAAACCAGCTGTCGTCGCCCGCCGAGTCATGGCGATTGATCCATTCGCACAGATCGCCCGCCGTCGCCCGCCAGACCTGCTCGCCGTCGATCCTGCTGGCGAAATGGGCGGTCGTGCTGCCCTTCAGGATGATGTCGGCGCGGTAAGGCACGCTCATCATGTGGCGCTTTGCCACCAGCATGACCTGATAGACCCGGCCCTTGGGGACGTTGCGAACCGGCACCGCGAGATTGACACTGCGCGGCGCCGAATCCGTGACGGCGGTCGCATCGGCCCAGGAATGCGTGTAATCCGCCGCAAAACTCACATCGAAATCGTTACCAAACACATCAGGACCAAGCTTGTCTTTGATCAGGACCGGCAGGCCGGTCCTGACCAGTTTGCTGACCAGATGGGACGTGGTCACGCTGTCCCGGCAGGTATGGGACAGATTGACCGTCGCAAAGGAAGACAGCCCGTTGCGATTATCGACCAACCCGGTTGCCACTGCCATCTTGTGGACACCGAAGGTCCGGGCAGCGGGTTCGAAGCTCAGCGCCGGGGCAAGTTCGTCCGTCAGGTTGCCGAACAAGCCGCCCTTTCCTGCGGGATCGTCCGAAAACCATTGCCCTGCCGCTGGGTGCTTGCGGGTTTCAAGGTGCTTTTGCCAGGCATCGACAATTGTCGCGCCAAGCCTAAGTTGATGTAGAAATTTCAACGTCATTGGAAACCTCCAGTCTCGTGCACTCCGGCCGAACCGCGTTCCACCCCGGTCAGGGCGAGTCTGTTCGAGGCCGTCGTGCCGGCGATCGCATAGCAGGCGATGCCGTCGCTTCTTCTGTCATGGGCAAAGGCCTCGTCGGCCTTGTTCTGCCCGTCCCACACCACATCGACCTGCAATGAGACCAGCGCGCCATCCGGCACTCCGAAGTCGGTCAGCCTTGCCGCCATTGTCTGGCCCGGAAAGATGTCCCGGCTCTGCAGCGTGCCTTTGTTCCGACCATCATCGTCGATATAGTTAAAACTCATCTTCGCGATGAACCCCCCCTCGTTCAGCAGGCGGAATGAGCCAATTGTTTGCTGGGACATGATTATTCTCCGCGAACTGGCGTTTCCTTGCTGCCGGGGGTTGAGCCACCCGATAGATAGACTTTGACGGAAAGGGCGAATCGACTCAGTGGCATTTCGCACAAGGCCGCAGAAAATCGACATCAAGGGGCAAGTTTGTTGCGCTGGCCCGCGCAGAGGACGACACAGATGCAATTAACTGGCCCGGCCCGCGACAGATTTGTAGCCATCGCGCATGAGCGCGCGCATCTGGCCGGCGACACCCTGATCCGCGAGGCGGACGAGGGCCGCGAGGTCTTTCTGATGCTGTCGGGCAAGGCCGATGTGCTGGTTCATTCCCCCGATGGCCGCATGGTCATCTATGCCCGCGTCAGCCCCGGTGAGCTGGTCGGCGTGCTGGCGGCAATCGACGACGGCGCGCGCTCGGCCAGCGTGGTAGCCTGCGACGACGGCCGCACCGCCTGGGTCACGCAGGCCCAGTTCCGGGCGCTGATGGAGCAGCCGGAATTCGCCGGCGCCATCCATCTGCATTTCGTCGCCCGCATCCGCAGCCTGTCCGAGCGGGTCTATGAATTCGGCACGCTGCTGGTGCGCGAACGCCTTGGACGCGAGCTGCTGCGGCTGGCTCATGAGGCCGGCCCCGGCGACGGCCCGCATGTCCTGAACCCGGCGCCGGGCCATCTGGAACTGGCCGCCCGCATCGCCACCCATCGCGAGGCCGTCTCGCGCGAGATGAGCCGGCTGGCCCGGCTGGGCGTCCTCAAACGCAAGGGCCGCGCCCTGCAGATCCCCTCCTGCGCGGCGCTGGCCGAGACGCTGGATCTGGATGATGACGGCAAGCCCGGCCGCATCACCCCCGAGCCCTGAGGCTTACAGCCGCACCCAAAGCCGCTATACTGACTGCGATGGCGGCGGGTGAAGGGCGCGGGCATGGCACAGATCGATCCGACGGATGAAGGCTTTCAGGTCGATGCCGAACTGATCGCCGAGGGCTTTGGCCTGACCCCCGACGAGGTCAACCGCCGCATGCGCGACGGCCGCATGACCAGCCGCTGCGAAAAGGGCATGGGCGAGGATGCGGGCCGCTGGCGCCTGACCTTTTATTCCGGGGGCCGCACCCTGCGCCTGACCCTTGGCCCCGATCTTCAGGTGATCAGCCGCGCCAGTTTTGCCGCGCCGCGCCGGTCGGGCTGAGCTCCCGCCCGCGTCGCGGGGCGGGAATTAACCTATGGTCAACGACAAAAAATCGCCCTTGGCGCGCGGATGCAGGTTGTCGCGGGCATCGGCTTTGCGACACAGTTGCAGCGGGCCCCCGGGTCCAAAGACAAAAATGATGGGAGGAACCATGTCCATTCGTTTTACCTTTGCAGCGGCAGTTGCCGGCGCGCTGGCCTTTGCCGCGCCCATGGCCAAGGCCGAGGAGTTCATCAATATCCTGACCGGCGGCACCTCGGGCGTCTATTACCCGATGGGGGTGGCGCTGTCGGAAATCTATGCCAAGGGCATCGAAGGGTCGCGCACGCAGGTGCAGGCCACCAAGGCCTCGGTCGAGAACCTGAACCTTTTGCAGCAGGGCAAGGGCGAGCTGGGCTTCGCGCTTGGCGATTCCGTCAAATATGCATGGGAGGGAAATGAGGATGCCGGCTTCAAGGCGCCGCTGACCAAGCTGCGCGCGATTGCCGCGATCTATCCCAACTATGTCCAGATCGCCGCGCTGAAAGAGGCGGGCGTGACCACGGTCGCCGATCTCAAGGGCAAGTCGCTCTCGGTGGGTGCGCCGAAATCGGGGACCGAGCTGAATGCTCGCGCCATCCTTGGCGGGCTGGGCATGAGCTATGACGATCTGGCCAAGGTCGAATACCTGCCCTTTGCGGAATCGGTCGAGCTGATGAAGAACCGCCAGCTCGAGGCGACGCTGCAATCCTCGGGTCTGGGAAATGCCGCGATCAAGGACCTGGCCTCGTCGCAGGAAATCACCGTGGTCTCGGTCCCCAAGGAGGTGGTCGAAAAGATCGGCGCGCCCTATATCGCCGGGGTCATTCCCGCCGGCACCTATCAGGGCCAGACCGAGGACGTGCCCACCGCCGCCGTCATCAACTTTCTGGTGACGCATGAGGATGTCTCGGACGAGACCGCCTATCAGATGGCCAAGCTGATCTTTGAAAACCTTGATACGCTGAAGGCCGCCCATAGCGCCGCGGCCGATATCAAGCTGGAAAACGCCGCCAAGGATTCGCCGATCCCGCTGCATCCGGGCGCCGAGAAGTTCTACAAGGAACAGGGCCTGCTCTGATCCGGCCAAAAACCCGGGGCGGCCCCGCGCGGGCCGCCCGCAACCTGCCGGTGGCGCGGAAAACAGGCGCCGGGACGACCACGGGGGGATCATGAAAGAAACCGCTGACGCAATCCTTCAGGCTCCGCCCGAGCCGGACGGCCATGACCCGCTGGGTGCGGGATTTCCCCCCGGCAACTGGGGACGGGCGCTGTTCTGGCTTGCGGTCGCCTTTTCGACTTTCCAGATCGCGCTGGCCGCGCATCTGATCGACATGCCCAGCCAGATCGCCCGCGCGGTCCATGTCGGTTTCCTGATGGCGCTGGGGTTCCCGCTTTTGGCATATGCCAAGCAGATGGGGCCTTTGGGGCGCGCGCTGACGCTGGCGCTCGCCGTCGTGGGCATCGCCGTCGCCGCCTATCAATGGGTTGAATATAATGAGCTTTTGTTGCGCGCGGGCGATCCCCTGACGCGCGACATCTGGTTCGGGGTGGCGGCGCTGATCGCGGTCTTTGCCGCCTCATGGATGCTGATGGGGCCGGCGCTGCCGATCATCTCGGGGCTGTTTCTGGCCTATGCGCTGCTGGGGCAATACCTGCCCAGCCCCTTCAACCATCGCGGCTATGATTTCGCGCAGGTGATCGAGCATATCACCTATGGCACCGAAGGGATCTATGGCATCCCGGTCTATGTCTCCTCGACCTATATCTTTCTGTTCATCCTGTTTGGAGCTTTTCTTGAAAAAGCCGGGATGATCAAACTGTTCACGGACGTATCTCTGGGGCTTGTAGGCCACAAGACCGGCGGCGCGGCCAAGGTTTCGGTGCTCAGCTCGGGGCTGATGGGGACGATCTCGGGCTCGGGCGTGGCCAATGTCGTCACCACCGGCCAGTTCACCATCCCGCTGATGAAGCGTTTCGGCTATCGCCCGGCCTTCGCCGGGGGCGTCGAGGCAACCGCCTCGATGGGCGGGCAGATCATGCCGCCGGTCATGGGCGCGGTCGCCTTCATCATGGCCGAGACGCTGGGCGTCGAATATGTCGAGGTGGTCAAGGCGGCGCTGATCCCCGCCGTGCTGTATTTCCTGGGCGTGTTCTGGATGGTGCATCTTGAGGCCGGCAAGCGCGATCTGCGCGGGCTGACCCGCGACCAGCTGCCATCCGCCCGCGCGGCGCTGCGGCAAGGCTGGTATCTGATCCTGCCGCTGGCGGTGCTGGTCTGGCTGCTGTTTTCGGGCTATACGCCGCTGTTTGCCGGCACTGTCGGGCTGGCGCTGACCGGTCTGCTGATCCTTGGCGGCTCGGTCGTGCTGGGCCTGCCTGCCGGCGTCATCCGGGTGATCTTCTGGATCATCCTCGGGCTGGTGGCCGGGGCCTTCTTCCAGTTCGGCATCGGCGTGGTGATCGCCGCGCTGGTGGTGCTGGCGGTCATCTGCGCCTTTTCGCAAGGCGGGCGCGAGACGCTGGCCGCCTGCCGCGACAGTCTGGCCGAGGGCGCGCGCACCGCGCTGCCGGTGGGCATCGCCTGCGCGCTGGTCGGTGTCATCATCGGGGTGATGACGCTGACCGGGGCCGCCAATACCTTTGGCCAGTTCATTGTCGGGGTGGGCGAAAGCAGCCTGCTTCTGTCGCTGATCCTGACCATGATCACCTGCATCATCCTGGGCATGGGGATCCCGACGATCCCGAACTATATCATCACCTCGTCCATCGCCGGGCCCGCCCTGCTGGAGCTGGGCGTGCCGCTGATCGTCAGCCATATGTTCGTGTTCTATTTCGGCATTCTGGCCGACCTGACGCCGCCGGTGGCGCTGGCCTGCTTTGCCGCCGCCCCCATCGCCAAGGAAAGCGGGCTGAAAATCAGCCTCGAGGCGGTCAAGGTTGCCGCTGCCGGTTTCGTCGTGCCCTTCATGGCGGTCTATACGCCGGCCCTGATGCTGCAGGATGGCGGGCCCCTGGCGCAGGCCTTGGGCTATTGGCCGGCGGTGGTCTATATCGTGACCAAGACCGTTCTGGCCATCGGCCTGTGGGGGGCTGCGGTGATCGGCTGGCTGGGCCGGCCGCTGGCGATCTGGGAGCGCGCGCTGGCCATGGCCGCCGCCTTCACGCTGATCGCCGCCCTGCCCCTGACCGATGAGGTGGGCTTTGCCCTGTCGGCGCTGTTTATCGGCCAGCTCTGGCTGCGGCACCGGCGGGCCGCAGCATGAGCGCCTGCCTGATGGCCGGGGCCATGGCCATCGCGCTTGGCCCCGGAAACGGCTTTTCGCTGTCATGGACGCATTCGGTAGAAAAGACCGAATGGCGCGAGGATTGGCGCGTCACCGATGCGGGACTGGTCCCGGTCCGCGCGGCGGTCAAGGGATCCGGCGCGGGGATGGAGCCGGGGCCGGATGCGCGCTTGCAGGATGGCTGGCTGGTCTGGCAGCCCAAGGCGCCGCCGGTTCGGGAACTGGCGCTGGCCGCCTCGGGGGCGACCGGGGCGGGCTGGCGCATCTGCGGCGTGGATTGCGTGACGCTGGGCACGGATGCGGGGGCGCCGCTGCTGCTGCGCCCCTGCCCTTAGTCAGGGGAAAACCGGCGCCAGCATCAGGCCGGCGGTTTCCTCAAGCCCCAGCATGAGGTTGGCGTTCTGAACCGCCTGCCCGCTGGACCCCTTGCACAGGTTGTCCAGCGTCGAGACGACCAGCGTGCGGCCCGAAATCCGGTCGCCCGTCACCCCGATATGGCAGAAGTTCGACCCCTGCACATGCGCCATCGCCGGCAATTGCCCAAAGGGCAGCACGACGATGAAAGGCTCATCGGCATAGGCGGCCGCCAGCGCGGCATGGACGGCCCGCGCCTCGCCCTTCAGATAGCAGGATGCCAGGATGCCGCGATTGACCGGCACCAGATGCGGGGTGAACTGGATCTGCACCGGACGGCCCGCCAGCAACGAGAATTCCTGATCGAACTCGCCCAGATGGCGGTGCTTGCCGCCCTGCGAATAGCCGGCGACATCCTCGGAGCGCTCGGCGAAAAGCATGTTTTCCTTGAGCGAACGTCCGGCCCCGGACACCCCGTTCTTGAGGTCGCAGATGATGTCATCCAGATCGATCAGCCCCGATCCGATCAGCGGGCGCAGGGCGAATTGAACCGCGGCTGCATTGCAGCCGGTGCCGGCGACCAGCCGCGCGCCACGGATCTGGTCACGATAGAATTCGGTCAGGCCATAGACAGCCTCGGGCTGGATTTCGGGCGCGGCATGGTCA
>JAGPGI010000123.1 GCA_018056045.1 Paracoccus sp. (in: a-proteobacteria) | reverse complement strand
TGCGCGGCGCGTGATGGCCCCACAATCCCCCCTCCCTGTCG
Organism: Paracoccus sp. (in: a-proteobacteria); assembly: GCA_018056045.1. GTDB lineage: Bacteria > Pseudomonadota > Alphaproteobacteria > Rhodobacterales > Rhodobacteraceae > Paracoccus. The sequence goes on along the minus strand of JAGPGI010000123.1, from coordinate 7,404 downwards.
GCCCTGCCCGGCACCTGCGCTCCGCCAAGCCATGCCGCCGCGCCCATCGGGCCGGCGGCATGCGCATTTTCGCGCCTATTGCACCAGCTTGGCGGCGTGGCGCAGCGCCAGCAGATAGCCATGGGTGCCGAACCCGGCCATCACCCCATCGGCGCGCAGGCTGACAAAGGAATGGTGGCGGAAGCTCTCGCGCTTGTGGACATTCGAGATGTGGACCTCGATCACCGGCCCGTCAAACGTGTTCAACGCGTCCAGAATCGCCACCGAACTATGGGTGAAGGCGGCCGGGTTGATGATGATCGCCTGCGCATTCTGGCGCGCCTCGTGGATCATGTCGATGATCGCGCCCTCGTGGTTGGACTGGAAGAAGACGAGATCGACGCCCAGCTCGCCCGCCAGCGCGCGGCAGTCGCGCTCGACATCGGCAAGCGTCGTGCTGCCATAGATTTCGGGCTGGCGCTGGCCCAGCAGGTTCAGGTTCGGGCCGTTCAGGATATAGACGGTGGGCATGGCGTCCTCGCGGGAAAAGCCGGGCGGGGGCGCCCGGCGATGCGTGTTTTTTCGTTACTGCCCCGCCCGCGCCTTTTCAACAAAGGCGTTGGTATAGGTCTTGGACAGATCGACATTGGCCGCCGCCACGTCGGGCGAGCCGGCGCTGAACACCGCCAGCACGGTTTCGGCGCCCTTGGGGTCCATCAGCCCGGTTTCCGAATACATATGGATCGAGTTGGTCAGGGCCGCCAGATAGGCCTCCTTGTCGGCGCCGACCATTTCGGCGGGCATCTGGGCCATGATTTCCTCGGGGGTGTGGCTGTGGATATAGTCCAGCGTGTCGGTGATGGCGGCAGCCATGCCCTGCACCGCCTCGGGATGCTCGTCGATCCAGGTCTGCAGCGTGTAAAGCGCGCCGCCGGGATAGCTGCTGCCGAACAGCGCCTCGGTATCCAGGGCGCTGCGGGTATCGGCCAGAAGCCGCAACTCGGGATGGCGATTTTGCAGCACAGTCACCGCCGGGTCCAGCGTGACCACGGCGTCGATCTGGCCCTGTTCGATCGCGGCGACGGCGGTGGCGCCCAGCCCGACACCGACGACGGCGGCGGAATCGGGTGCCTGCCCGGCCTTGCCCAGCAGGTATTTCAGGAAGAAATCGGTGGCCGAGCCGGGCGCGCTGACCCCCACGGTCTTGCCGGCCAGATCGGCGATGGTTCTGATATTGCCGGTCTCGTCGGGGGCGACGACGATGACGATGCCCGGGAACTGATCATAGGTGACAAAGGCCGAAAGCTGCTGTTTCTTGGCGGCCAGGTTGATCGTGTGCTCGTAATAGCCCGAGACCACGTCGGCGCTGCCGCCGACCACCGCCTTGAGCGCCTGCGAGCCGCCCTTGAAGTCGATCAGCTCGGCCTCGATGCCGTGTTTTTCGAAATTGCCCAGCTGCTTGGCCAGCACGGTGGGCAGATAGCACAGGCAGGCGGCGCCGCCGATGGCGATCTTGACCGATTCTGCCGCTGCGGCGACGGGCAGGGCGGCCAGCGACAGCGTGGCGGCCAGCATCAGGTTGCGGATTTTCATGGTCTCTCCTCCCAGATGATATTCATTGCTGACGGCTGGATGCGGGTTGCCAGCGCAGCAGCCGGCGCTCGGTCAGCGTGACCAGCCCGTCGATGACCAGCACGAAGGCCGACAGCACGAACATGCCGGCAAAGACGCCGGCGATGTCGAACATGCCCTCGGCCTGCGCGATCAGATAACCAAGCCCGGCGGCCGAGCCCAGATATTCGCCCACCACCGCGCCCACGACCGCAAAGCCGATCGAGGTGTGCAGCGAGGAAAACACCCAGCTCAGCGCCGAGGGCAGGTAGACATGGCGCAAAAGCTGGCGTTCGGACATGCCCAGCATGCGGGCGTTTTCCAGCACCGTGCGGTTCACCTCCTTGACGCCCTGATAGACGTTGAAGAAGACGATGAAGAAGACCAGCGTGAATCCCAGCGCCACCTTGGACCAGATGCCAAGGCCGAACCACAGCGTGAAGATCGGCGCCAGAACCACGCGGGGCAGGGCGTTCGCGGCCTTGATATAGGGGTCGAAGACGGCGGCCAGACGCGGCTGGCGCGCGAACCAGAAGCCCAGCAGGATGGCCGCGACGGCGCCGATGACAAAGGCCAGGATCGCCTCGCTCAGCGTGATCCACAGGTGATACCAGATCGAGCCATTGGCGAACCATGCCCAGATCTGGCGCGCGACGTCGGCGGGGGTCGAAAAGAAGAACTGCAGCTTGTCCGGGTCGCCGATCAGCGTCGTGGTGGTCAGGACATGCCAGACCGCGATCATGGCGACGGCGACACCGATCTGCAGGCTCAACAGCAGGGTCCGGTTCATGCCTCACCCTCGGGCTGGAGGCCATAGGTCCGCATCACCTGTTCCTTGAGCAATTGCCAGATATCGCGATGCAGCCTCTGGAATTCCGGCGTCAGCCTGATTTCGGCGATGTCGCGCGGGCGCTCGAGCGGGATCGGGAAATCGCCGATGATGCGGGAATCGGGGCCGGTGGACATGATGACCACGCGGTCGGAAAGCGCGATCGCCTCTTCGAGGTCATGGGTCACGAACAGCACCGCCTTGCGGTCCTGCGACCACAGCCGCAGCAGCAATTCATGCATGATCAGCCGGGTCTGGGCATCCAGCGGGCCGAAGGGTTCGTCCATCAGCAGGATGTCGGGGTCGCGGATCAGCACCTGCGCCAGCGCCACGCGCTTGCGCTGGCCGCCCGACAGCATATGCGGATAGCGGTCGGCAAAGCCGCGCAGGCCGACGCGGACCAGCCAGTCATGGGCGCGGGCCAGCGCCTCGCGCCGGGGGATGCCCGCGACCTCAAGCCCGATGGCGACATTGTCGCCGGCGGTTTTCCACGGCATCAGCGCATCGGACTGGAACAGGTAGCCGGCGCGGGCATTCAGCCCCTCCAGCGCCGCGCCTTCGATGCGGACATCGCCGGCGCTGGGTTTCAGCAGGCCGGCAGCGGCGTTCAGCAGCGTGGACTTGCCGCAGCCGGTCGGGCCGACGATCGAGACGAATTCGCCCGGTCCCACCGCCAGTTCGGCGCCGGAGACGGCGCGGAAAGGTGCCTTTCCCGGCACGGCAAAACTGATGTCGACAGATCGCAGATGCACGGCCGGATCCACGCATTCCCCCTTGTGCACAATCCGGGGAAGGATACCTACCAAGACTTTCGCTGCAAGCCCTTAGGCTGCCGGGCTATGAAACCTCGGCCAGAAAGATATATCCGGCGCCATATATCGTCTTGATAAGTCTGGGATTTTTCGGGTCTTCGCCAAGCTTGGTCCGCAACCTCGAGATGCGCACATCCATGGCCCGGTCAAAGCTTTCGCCGGCCGTGCCGCCCAATGTCTCAAGCATCTGCGCGCGCGAGATCAGGCGGCGGGGATGGTCCAGAAACATGCGCAGGACCTCGGCCTCGGCATGGCTGATCGGGGTTTCCATCCCCTCGGGCGAGGTCAGCGAATAGCGGTCGAAATCGGCGGACCAGCCGGCGAAGCGCACGCGCTGGCGGCCGGCTTCGCTGTCGCGTTGGGGCTTGCGCAGCCGGGCGCGGATGCGGGCCACGACCTCGGCCGGTTCAAAGGGCTTGATGATATAGTCGTCGGCGCCCAGCTCAAGCCCGGTGACCCGGTCCTGCACCTGCGCCCGGCCCGAGATGATGATGATCGCCGCCCCGGATTCGCGCGCCAGCCGGTGAACCAGCGCCAGACCGTCGCGGTCGGGCAGACCGAGGTCGATCAGGCAGGCATCGGGCTGGATGCGGCGCAGCGCCGCCTCGAATTCGGTGGCGCGGGCGAATGCGGCGGTGCGAAAGCCGGCCTCCTCCAGCGCGGCGGAAAGCAGCCGGCGGATTTCCGGCTCGTCATCCAGAATGGCGATCAGGGGCGCGTCAGTCATCGGTCCTTGCCATGGCCGCAGCCAGTTCGATGTCGTCAAAGGGCTTGGTCAGGACCGGACAGTCAAGCCCCGACCTGCGCGCATCGCCCGGCGGCAGCGCCGTCATCAGGATGCCGGGCAGGCCCAGCCCCAGCAATTCCGTGCCCGATCCGTCGCCCAGTTGCAGGTCCGACAGGATCAGCGTCAGGCCGGGCAGGTCGGTCAGGCCGCGCGCCTCGGCCACGGAGGCCGCCTCGATCACCGAATGGCCCTGCGCGGTCAGCATCTCGCGGATATGGGTGCGGATGGTGTCGTCATCCTCGGCCAGCAGGACCAGATGCGGGCGCGCGGCATGCAGCGGCAGGCGGATGGTGACCTGCGCGCCATGCCCGGTATTCGACAGCCGCAGGGTGCCGCCGACCAGCTTGATCTGGTCATAGGCCATCGAGAGGCCCAGCCCAGTGCCCTGACTGCCCTTGGTGGAATAAAACGGCTCGGTCGCGCGGGTCAGGGCCTCGGGCGAAAAGCCGGGGCCGGTATCGCTGACCGCGATTTCCAGCCAGCGCCCGGCGGGGCGGGCCTCGATGGTGATGCGGCCCGCGCCCTGCATGGCATCGCGCGCGTTCAGAATCAGGTTCAGCAGCGCGTCCTGCAAGGCGCCGGGATCCAGCATGATCCGGCCCGGCAGTCCCTCGGCGCGGGTGGCCAGCCGGATATCCATGCCCAGCGTTGGCTGGGTCATGGCCGCCAGCTCATCCAGAGCCGCGCCCAGATCGACCGGCTGGGGGTGATATTCGCGCCGGCCGGTCAGCGCCGCGATTCCGTCCAGCAGCGTTGCCCCGCGCCGGGCGGCGGCCAGCGTCGCCTGCACGTCCTCGGCCTGATCGGGCGCAAGGCCCGCGCGCGCCAGCCGCCCCTGCAGGCCAAGGATGATGGTCAGCAGATTGCCGAAATCATGCGCCATGCCGGAAGTGACCTGCGCCGCCACCGCGCGCTTGGCGGCATGGGTCAGGGCCTCGCGCGATTGCACCTCGGCGGTGACGTCCGTGGACAGGATATAGGCGCCGTGCCCGGCCTGATCGGGGGTCAGCGCGACGCGGATGCGCCGGCCCGAGGGCGGATGCGTGATCTCGAACACCTGCGGCTGGCCGGCGATGGCGCGGTTCATATAGGGGCGGATGCGGTCAAAGGTCTCGGTGCCCAGCACCTCGTCGCCGCTGCGGCCGACGATCCGGGAGGCGGCACCCGGAAACACCGCGAAAAGCTGGTTGTTGGAAAACGTATAGCGATAGTCGCGGTCCATATGTGCGATATGTGCGGGGACCATGGCGGTGACCTGACGGATGCGGGCCTCGGATTCGGTCAGCACGCGCTTGGCCTCTTCCAGCGCGGCGTTGGTCGCGGCCAGCGCGCGGTTGGCGGCGGCCAGCCGTTCGGCATGGTCCAGCGCCAGTTCGGAAAGCTCTTCCGAGCGGGCGCGCAGAAGCTGTTCCTGACGTTTGATCTGGGTGATGTCGGTATAGACCGCGACCCAGCCGCCTTGCGACAGCGGCGCCCCCTCGACGGAAATCCAGCGGCCATCGGGACGTTTGCGCTCCATGTAATGGGGCTGAAAGGTGCGGGCCTGTTCGACGCGCTCGCGCACGGCGGCCTCGGGGTCGTCCTGCGGGCCGTATTCGCCGCGCCGGACCAGATAGCGGATCGTGTCCTCGAATGTGGCGCCGGGACGGGTCAGTTCGTCCGGCAGGTCGAACATCGCCTGATAGGGCCGATTGACCACCGCCAGTCGCAGATCCGCATCGAAAATCGAGATCGCCTGCTGAATCAGGTTCAGCCCGGAGCGGGTCAATGCGGTGTGCCGGTCGTCAGCCATGGTCATGATTAACATTGCCTCGCGGTTGTAACAATTCGTAGGATTCGGGAAAAACTGGCGCAAGGATTGCCGCGCTAATCTGCCCTTGCCGAAGGGAAGAGGAGCCCGCCGGCCAGGGGAGGTGACATGCAGAACCCGCAGGCGGCCGAGGCCGGATTGCAGTCGATTCCGGCGCTTCTGGCGCGTAATGCCGATCGCTTCGGCAATATGCCCGCATATCGCGAAAAGGAATTCGGCATCTGGCAAAGCTGGACCTGGGTTGACGCCGCGCGGCAGATCCGCGATCTGGCGCTGGGGTTTCTGGTGCTGGGGCTGCGGCCGGGCGACCATATCGCCATCATTGGCCGCAACCGCCCGGCGCATTACTGGTCCATGGTCGCCGCCCAGATGTGCGGCGCGGTTCCGGTGCCGCTTTATCAGGACGCCGTGGCCGACGAGATGGCCTATGTGCTGGAAAACTGCGGCGCGCGTTTCGTCGTCTGCGGCGATCAGGAACAGGTCGACAAGGTGCTGGAGGTGGGCGACCGTGCCCCGGCCATCGAGCACATCATCTATACCGACAAGCGCGGGATGCGGAAATACGACCACACCCGCATGAACGCCCTGGCCCATGTCCAGGCCGAGGGTCGCGCCGCCGAACCGCGTCTTGGCGCCGAGCTGGACGCCCTGACCGCCGCGCTGCGTTACGACGATACCTGCGTGATGCTGTATACCAGCGGCACCACCGGCAAGCCCAAGGGCGTGGTGCTCTCGAACCGCAACATCATCGAGACCGCCCGCAACACCGCCGGTTTCGACAAGCTGCAGCAGCGCGAGGAAGTGCTGGCCTATCTGCCCATGGCCTGGGTCGGCGACTTCATCTTTTCGGTGGGCCAAGCCTATTGGGCCGGCTTCACCGTGAACTGCCCCGAGGGCGCGCAGACCATGATGACCGACCTGCGCGAGATCGGCCCCACCTATTTCTTTGCCCCGCCCCGCGTCTTTGAAGGCCAGCTCACGAATGTCATGATCCGCATGGAGGATGCCGGCGCCATCAAGCGCTGGCTGTTTCGCCATTACATGGATCTGGCGCACCGCATCGGCCCGCAGATCCTTGAGGGCAAGCCGGTCGGGCTGGTGAACCGTATGCGCTATGCCGTGGGCGATCTGCTGATCTATGGCCCGCTGAAAAACACCCTTGGCTATTCGCGCATCCGCGTCGGCTATACGGCGGGCGAGGCCATCGGCCCGGAAATCTTTGATTTCTATCGCAGTCTGGGCATCAACCTGAAACAGCTCTATGGCCAGACCGAGGCTTCGGTCTTTATCACCCAGCAGCCGGACGGTCAGGTGCGCTCGGACACGGTGGGCGTGCCCTCTCCGGGGGTCGAGGTCAGGATCGCCGAAAATGGCGAGGTGTTCTACCGCAGCCCCGGCACGTTCGTCGAATATTTCCGCAATCCCGACAGCACCGCCTCGACCAAGGATGCGCAGGGCTGGGTGGCGACGGGCGATGCCGGTTTCTTTGAAGAGGCGACCGGGCATCTGCGCATCATCGACCGCGCCAAGGATGTCGGAAAGATGGCGGACGGCCGGATGTTCGCGCCCAAATATG
>JAGPGI010000122.1 GCA_018056045.1 Paracoccus sp. (in: a-proteobacteria) | reverse complement strand
CATGGCGGCAAGATGCCCCAGATGCCGACCTATCACCTGAAACGCGCCGATGGCGACGGCATCACGCTGGTCAATATCGGCGTCGGCCCCTCGAACGCCAAGACCGCGACCGACCATATCGCCGTCCTGCGCCCGCATGCCTGGCTGATGGTCGGCCATTGCGCCGGCCTGCGCAACAGCCAGTCCCTTGGCGATTTCGTGCTGGCCCATGCCTATCTGCGCGAGGATCACGTTCTGGACGACGACCTGCCGCTTTGGGTGCCGATCCCGGCCCTGGCCGAGGTGCAGGTCGCGCTGCAGGATGCCGTGGCCGAAGTCACCCGGCTGGACGGCTATGAGCTGAAGCGCATCATGCGCACCGGCACCGTCGCCACCATCGACAATCGCAACTGGGAGTTGCGCGACCAGTCCGGCCCGGTGCAGCGCCTGTCGCAATCGCGCGCGGTCGCTTTGGACATGGAAAGCGCCACCATCGCCGCCAACGGTTTTCGTTTTCGCGTGCCTTACGGCACCCTGCTTTGCGTCAGCGACAAGCCCCTGCATGGCGAGTTGAAGCTGCCCGGCATGGCCACGGATTTCTATCGCACGCAGGTCTCGAACCATCTTTTGATCGGGATTCGCGCCATGGAGAAGCTGCGCGCGACACCCCTGGAACGCATCCATTCGCGCAAGCTGAGGTCGTTTAACGAGACCGCTTTCCTCTGATTTCGTATCCAAGGGCACTTTTCTGCCGTTTTCGTTGCGTCGGATAGGCGAAAACAAAGGAAAAAGCTTGAACTATACGCAAAAAGCTTGTGTAGCGGCGTTCATGCCGCCAAGGTGGCGTCCGAAAATTTCCCGAATGGGGAACAACGAGGAGACAAAGAATATGGCTCAGGCCGCTTCCAAACCGATGACCAAGACCCAGCTCGTGGCCACGCTGGCCGAAGAGATGGGCAGCGACAAGAAAACCGCCAACGCAGCGCTGGACGCGCTGTCGGCGATCGTTTCGAAGACCGTCGCTGAAGGTGGCGCTGTCACGCTGCCCGGTATCGGCAAAGTTGCTTGCCGTGCGCGTCCCGAACGTCAGGTCCGCAACCCGCAGACGCAAGAGATGATGACCAAACCCGCCGACAAGGTGGTCAAGGTCACCATCGCCAAGGCGCTGAAGGACAGCGTGAACGCCTGATCTCTGGCGCTCGTTCTGCATCATGGGCCGCGCATCGCTGCGCGGCCCCTTGTCGTTTTGCGCGGCCTCTTCCGGGTGCCCGGATTTTTGACCCGATCTGCGGCCAAAGCGCGCCGCGCCCCCTTGCACCCACCCCCTCATCTGTTAGCCCTTGGGGGCAAGCGAGGAACCGCGCCATGGATTTCAAAGCCATTCTGATGGGGCTGGGCTTTGCCCTCATGTGGGCCTCGGCATTCACCACGACGCGGATGATCGTGCTGGCGGCGCCGCCGTTGACTGCGCTGGTCATCCGTTTCGCGCTGTCTGCCGTGGTGGCGGTGGCGCTGGCGCGGGCCATGGGCCAAAGCTGGCATCTCAGCCGGGCGGAATGGCGCACCGTCATCGTCTTCGGCCTGTGCCAGAACGCGCTGTATCTGGGCCTGAACTGGATCGCGATGCAATATGTCGAGGCCTCGGCCGCGGCGATCATCGCCTCGGTCATGCCGCTGGCCGTGGCCTTTCTGGGTTGGGCCATCTATGGCGAAAGGCTGCGCCCGATGGCGGTTGCCGGGCTGATTGCCGGCGTTCTGGGCGTGGTGCTGATCATGGGCGTGCGCTTGCAGCACGGGCTCAGCATTCCCGGCCTGGTCCTGTGCGGGCTGGGGGTGGTGGCGCTGACGCTGGCGACGCTGGCTGCGCGGGGCGCCGGCGGCAGCCGCAACATGATGATGATCGTCGGCCTGCAGATGGCGGTCGGCGCGCTGGCGCTGATCGGACCCGCCGCGGCGATGGAATGGGGCCGCCCCGTGGACTGGAGCCCGCAGCTGGTGCTGGCCTTTGTCTATACGGTGCTGGCGCCGGGGATCGGTGCGACATGGCTGTGGTTTTTGCTGGTCAACCGCATCGGCGCCGTGCGCGCCGCGACCTTTCATTTCCTGTCGCCGATCTTTGGCGTCGCCATTGCGGCCATGCTGCTGGGCGAACGCTTCGGCGCCTCGGACGTGATCGGGGCGCTGATCGTGGCGGCGGGGATCCTGATGGTGCAGATGGCCCGGATCCCCGCCGCGCCCGATCAGCGCTCGGCGACGGTGCGCACCGACTCGCGGTCCTGACAGCGCCCGACCCAGTCGAGGATCGCGGGCGTTGCCGGCATCTGGTCGCCGAACCATGCGAACGGCCCCGCGCAGAGCAGATCGGCGGCGCTGAAGGCATCGCCCAGCAGATAGGGCTGGCGGCTGAGCGCCTCGTCCAGACGCTGGATGGCGGTGTCGTAATCGCGCAGCGAGGCATGGACGGCGGGATGGGCGATACCGGCCCAGGACAGGATCGCCACCGGCTCGAACACGCCCTGATACCAGAACAGCCATGACAGATACTGGCCGCGCTGCGGATCGCCGACCGGACGGCCCAGACCGGCCTGCGGAAACCGGTCGGTCAGATAAAGGATGATCGCCGCACGTTCCCGCACATGATCCGCGCCATCGACCAGATAGGGCACCTTGCCCTCGGGATGGGGGTTCTGGGGGTCGCGAACGCCCGAGCCGTCCTGACGCGGGATCGTCACGATCCGGGTCAGGACCTGAGCGGTCACGCCCAGCTCATGCAGCAGTTGCAGCACCGAGGTCGAGCGTGAATTCGGCGCATGATAAAAGGTCAGCATCATGGACTCCTGTGATCTGATGCGGGCAGAATGCGCGGCGACTCCTGACAGAAGGTGACAGCATGTCCCGCACTGACCGGCTGATGCGCCTGATGGACGCGCTGCGCCGCCTGCCCAGGCCGGTGACGGCCGCGCGGCTGGCTGCCGAGACCGGCGTCTCGGCCCGCCAGCTTTACCGCGACATCGCCACGCTGCGCGCGGGCGGCGCGCTGATCGACGGCGAGGCGGGCGTGGGCTATGCGCTGACCGAGGACCCCGCCCTGCCGCCGCAAAGCTTTTCGCGGCTGGAGATCGAGGCCCTGCTGCTGGCGATCTCGTCCCTGCGCAGCATCGGCGACCCGGACCTGACCCGCGCCGGCGAGGAGGCGATGGCCCGTATCATCGCCACGCTGCCGGACGCGCAGGGCCGCCATGCCATGCATGCGACCATGCATCTGTTCCGTCCCGCGGCGGATCTGCCCAGCCCGCAGGTCGATATGGCGCTGCTGCGTCAGGCGCTCTGGGACGAGGAAAGCCTGATCATCGACTATCTGGACCTGAAGGATGCCGAAACCACCCGCGAGATCTGGCCCCTGGGCCTGAGCTATGGCGACAATCACATGATGCTGCTGGCGCATTGCAAGCTGCGCGGGGATTTCCGCATCTTTCACGTCCCGCGCATCCGGGCGATGCGACCGGGCGGCACCCGCTTTCGCCCACGCCGGGTCGGGCTGGTGCGCGAATATGTCGCCAAGGGCCGGCAGGCATGAAAAAGGGCCGCCCTGAAAGGCGGCCCTTGATCATCGCGGGGACCGGATCAGAACTTGAAGTTCAGACCGACCTTGATGTTGTGATATTTCGGGGTGGCGCGGGTGGCGACGTCATTGGCGTCGGCCAGCGTGGTCTTGCCGAAATTCGCATATTCGTATTCGCCGGTCAGCGACAGGCGCTCGTTCAGCATTTTTTCGGCACCGAGGCCGACGATATAGCCGTTTTCCGAAAAGTCGTCGTTCAGCGCGATCGGACCATGCTCGCCGTCACCCTCGACCTTGTAGTCGACCTTGGCGCGGGCGGCACCGACGATGCCATAGACCATGACGCCGTTGTTCAGCACGTAGCCGGCCTTGAAGCGCAGGGCGAGGACGTTCTTGATCTTGGATTCGGCGTCATAGCCTGCGGTCGAGAAATCGTCCTTGATGCTGCCGCCCTCATAGCCCAGTTCCGGGCCATAGACCCAGTTGTCGCGCTGCCAGCGATAGCCGACGCGGATGCCGGCATTCGCGCCGCTCAGCTCCAGCTCGTCCGGGGTGCCGGCGCCAGAGCCGCGCGGCGGCTGGTCGATACCGACCTCGTCTTCGCCGTTGAAGGCATAGCCCAGCGTCAGACCGGCATAGCCGCCCTGCCAATCGGCGGGCGCGGCGTCGACGATCGGGGCCACGACGGGTTCAACCACCGGCGTGGTGTAGCCGCCGGCAAATGCGGTCGCGGTGGTGGCAAGGGAAAGCGTCGCGGCAACCAAGGCTTTCGAGCGCAGTGCGGACATAACGATCTACTCCTGTAATCGAGCGGGATGCCTGATCGCCGAGATCGACTCGGGGGCATCTGACTTGCCGACAGACCTAGAGCCGCAGCCCTCGTCCCGCAAGTTTTGTCACCCTTTTGCCCAGACTCTGCGCCCGATGCGCGGCATCGGTGCAACAATCCGTGCCGCTCGCGTCACCTTGCCGTGAGATCGGCGCCGGTCACTCGCCCGGCGCGCGATCAGATGTCCAGGTTCTCGACGCTCAGCGCGTTCTGCTGGATGAAATCGCGGCGCGGTTCGACCACATCGCCCATCAGTTTGGTAAAGATGTCGTCGGCCTCGCTCAGGTCCTCGATGCGAACCTGCAGCATGGTGCGCGCCGAGGGGTCCAGCGTGGTTTCCCATAGCTGTTCGGGGTTCATCTCGCCCAGACCCTTGTAGCGCTGCAGCGACAGGCCCTTTTCGCCCTCAAGGAAGATCGCCTGCAACAGGCCCAGCGGGCCGTGAATCGGCACATCGCGGTCCTTGCGGATCAGATGCGCGGTCTGGCCATAGATTTCATGCAGCGATTGCGTCATCGCGCCCAGACGGCGGCTTTCGGCACTGCGCAGCATCGGGCCGTCCAGCGTGCGGCTTTCCTCGACCCCGCGCAGCTGGCGGGTCAGGCGGATGCCGGCATCCTGCGTCGGTCGGCCGGACCAGCCGCGCTCATATTCCTCGGCGATCAGGTCAAGACGCTTGGCCACGGCCTCGGCCGCGCCCGGGGCATCGGCGTCGATCTTGCCCTGCATCAGCGCCCCGGCAATCGCGGCCTGTTCGGTGATATGCGGGGGGTAATGCGTCGGATAGGCACGCAGCACGCGGCGCACGATGCGGGCTTCCTCGACCACGCGGGCCAGATCGGCGCCGGTGATCTGTTCGCCATTGCCAAGCCGCAGGCTGGCGCCGTCGATGCCCTGCTCGATCAGGTAATCCTCAAGCGCGGCCTCGTCCTTGAGATACACTTCGGAGCGGCCCCGGTTCACCTTATAAAGCGGCGGTTGCGCGATATAGAGATGCCCCGCCTCGATCAGCTCGGGCATCTGCCGGAAGAAGAAGGTCAAAAGCAGCGTGCGGATATGGGCGCCGTCCACGTCGGCGTCGGTCATGATGACGATCTTGTGGTAGCGCAGCTTGTCCAGATTGAACTCGTCGCGGCCGATACCGGTCCCCAGCGCGGTGATCAGCGTGCCGATCTGGTCGCTGCTGAGCATCCGGTCGAAACGTGCGCGTTCGACGTTCAGGATCTTGCCGCGCAGGGGCAGAACCGCCTGATTCTGGCGCGAGCGGCCCTGCTTGGCCGAACCGCCGGCCGAGTCGCCCTCGACGATGAACAGCTCGGACAGCGCCGGGTCCTTTTCCTGACAATCAGCCAGCTTGCCGGGCAGGCTGGCCACGTCCATCGCGGTCTTGCGCCGCGTCAGTTCGCGGGCCTTGCGGGCGGCTTCGCGGGCCAGCGCGGCCTCGATGATCTTGCCGACGATCTGCTTGGCCTCGGCGGGGTTTTCCTCGAACCACTCGGCCAGCTTTTCGTTGACCAGCCCCTCGACCGCCGGGCGCACCTCGGAGGAGACCAGCTTATCCTTGGTCTGGCTGGAGAATTTCGGGTCCGGCACCTTGACCGACAGCACGCAGGTCAGCCCCTCGCGGGCGTCGTCGCCGGTGAAATCGACCTTTTCCTTGCGCGCCTGACTGCTGCCCTGCGCGTAGTTGTTGATGACGCGGGTCAGCGCGCCACGGAAACCGGCCAGATGGGTGCCACCATCGCGCTGCGGGATGTTGTTGGTAAAGGGCAGGACGGTTTCGTGGTAGCTGTCATTCCACCACATCGCCACCTCGATGCCGATGCCGTTCTTTTCGCCCTGAATGAAGATCGGCTCGGGCATGACCGGGGTTTTCGAGCGGTCGATGAATTTCACGAATTCGCGCACGCCGCCTTCGTAGAACAGCTCGGTCCGCAGCGGCTCGGCATGGCGTTCGTCCTCAAGGATGATGCGCACGCCCGAGTTCAGGAAGGCCAGTTCCCGCAGCCGGTTTTCCAGTGTCTTGAAGATGAATTCGCGGTTCGAGAAGGTGCCGTCCGGCCGGTCCTCTTTCGAGGAGGCCAGAAAGCGCACCTCGGTGCCCTTTTCGCCGGGGGTGTCGCCGACGACGCGCAGATGCTCGACTGTGTCGCCGTTTTCAAAGCGGGCGTAATGTTCCTTGCCATTGCGCCAGACGCGCAGTTCCAGCCAGTCCGACAGCGCGTTCACCACCGAGACGCCGACGCCGTGCAGGCCACCTGAAACCTTGTAGCTGTTCTGGTCGAATTTGCCGCCGGCATGCAGCTGGGTCATGATGACCTCGGCCGCGCTGACGCCCTCGGTCGGGTGCATGTCCACGGGAATCCCGCGCCCGTTGTCACGAACCGAGACGCTGCTGTCGGCGTGAATCTTGACGCGCACGAAATCGGCATGGCCGGCCAGTGCCTCGTCGATGCCGTTATCCACGACCTCATAGACCATGTGATGCAGGCCCGAGCCGTCGTCGGTATCGCCGATATACATGCCGGGGCGCTTGCGCACCGCCTCCAGGCCCTTGAGAACCTTGATGGAATCGGCGCCGTATTCTGCGGGCTGCGGGGCGGGTTCGTTCATTGTTGTCTTATCCTGCCTTGGACTCGCATCTTATAGTGTGGGTCACGCGGAATGTCACGGGAAAGCCACAAGATTTAGGGCTTTCGGCCGGGCAAACAGGGTCTAGGCCAGACCCGGCTGATCCAGCAGCGTGCGGGCGTCGCGGCTTTCGATCTCGATCACCCACAGATCGGGGTCGCGGCCGGCCTCGCGGGCGATCTCGGCGTCGATGTCACGCTCGGGCGCCTCGTTCAGGCGGGTCCAGAGGCGCTGGTCGGTGTCCAGATCCCATTGCCGGGTCCACAGGCTGGCGCGGCCGTCCAATGTGGCGCATTTGACCATCACCGCGCCTGCCGTATCGTCGCCATGGCGGGTGACATAGGCCGGGATATCCGCTAGCATCAGGCGGCGCAGATAGGCCGCCACCCAGACGCCAGCCGCAAGGCGGGCCTCAGCCATGCCGGGCCTCAGGCATCGCCGTCGCGGAAATCCAGGCCCATTTCATTATA
>JAGPGI010000121.1 GCA_018056045.1 Paracoccus sp. (in: a-proteobacteria) | reverse complement strand
TCACATCATAGGTCGGGCCGGTATTGCGGATCGTGCCCTTGACCTCGGCGGGGCCGGGAAAGCCCGGCACCAGCAGCGCCAGATCGTTCAGTTGCGCGTCCAGATTGAGCCCGGTCGAGGGGCTGCCGTCGCCGGTCACCCGGAACTGGCCATTGCCGGCGCGCAGCCGGCTGACGATCAGGCTGCCATCGGGTTTCTGCGTGGCGACCAGATCCAGCGTGGTTTCGCCGGCCAGAACCGCATCGGCCTTGGGATTGCCCACGGCAAGGCCGCGCGCGCTGCCCTGCGCGGTGATGGCGCGGCCGCCGCCCTGCGCGTCGGCGACATGGCCGGTCAGATCGACGGCGCCGCGAAAGCCGCGGCCAAGGAAACGCAGGTCCGAGGCATTCAGCGTCGCGGTCACGTCGGTCGCGCCCTTGCCCGCCTGACCGATGCCCACCTGCCCGGTGGCGCCCAGATTCAGGCGCGGGTTCGCCACGGTCGCCGTCTCGATGGCAAAGACGCCGCCACGCTCGGTGCCCTTGACGGCCAGTTGCGTCTCGCCTGCCAGCGCGCCATCGACCTGCGCCTGCCCGAAGTTCAGGTCCCGCGCCGTGCCGGTCACGTCCAGAAGCCGCGCGCCGCTGCCGTCATCCTTGAAGCTGCCCTGCGCCTGCAGGGCGCCCTGCCAGCCGCGGCCAAGGCTGGCCAGAGATTTCACGTCGACGCTGCCAGTCATGTCGGTGCCGGACTTGCCCAGCCGACCCTGCGCCGTCGCCTGCATCTGGTCATTTTCAAGGTCGAAGTCGTTGACGGTGATATCGCCGCGATCCTCTTGCGCCGACAGCTTGAGCTGGGTCGTGCCGGGCAGGGCATTGCCAACGTCATGCGGGCCCAGACGCAATTCGGTGCCGGTGCCGGTGATCTCGATCTTGCGCAGGGTGCCATCCTGACTGACCGTGCCCTGCGCGGTCAGCGCCCCCGAGAGGCCCTGCTCCAGCACGGTCAGGTCGGGCATGGCAAGGTTCAGCTCTCCGTTCAGCATGGTCTGGGAAAACACCCCGGCGCCATGCGCGCTGAGCTGCGGGTTCG
Source organism: Paracoccus sp. (in: a-proteobacteria) (assembly GCA_018056045.1). Classification (GTDB taxonomy): domain Bacteria; phylum Pseudomonadota; class Alphaproteobacteria; order Rhodobacterales; family Rhodobacteraceae; genus Paracoccus. The sequence continues at coordinate 6,413 of JAGPGI010000121.1, read as the reverse complement.
ACAGCTGGAACTGCTGGACGTGATAGGTGCCGCTGGCCTCGAGCGCCTCGATGACCAGATCGGTCTTGCCCTTCAGGACACCGTCCAGCGAGGGGTTGCCGATGACCAGATCCTGCGCCGCCCCGGTCAGGGTGATGGCGCGCTTGCCGGCGGCGCCGGTCACTTTCGCATCGGTCTGGAACGAGCCCGACATCTTGGGATCGGCCACCGACAGGTCCGGCATCGTCACCTGCGCGGTCAGGTTGCTGGAATAGCTGTCCAGCCGGCCCTGCGCCTCGGCGGTCAGGTTCTGCGCGTTCACCATGAACTTGCGCAGGTTGATCCCGGTGGTGTCGCGCCGGATGCTGAGTTCGATCCGCGACTGCCCGGCCAGCATGCGGTCGGCATGGGCCTGACCGATGCCGATATCATTGCCCAGAACCTCGGCGGTGATGTCGAAGCTCTTGTTCAGAAGCGTGTAGCTGCCCTTGATATGGGCCTCGGCCGCACCGCCCAGATCGCGCGCCGCCAGCTTGGAAAAGCGCGCGACATTGCGATGTTCGGCATTGATGTCGCCCGACAGCGTGATGCCGCTTTTCAGCCCGGAAACCTCGGTCTCGCCGGTAAAGCGGAACTCGTCGCCATTGACGTTCATGCCCCAGAGCTTCAGCGCATTGCCGGGGGTGAAGGCAAAGTTCAGGCCGCCGTTCAGCGTGTCGCCCAGAGCCTCGGCCAGGGCCGGGTCGGCGGGTTCCAGATCGTCCATGCCGAAGGCGACCCAGCCGCGCACCTCCTGCAGCGCCTGTTCGGCGGTCAGGATGATGCGGCCGCGCCCGTCCATGCGCTGTTCCGACAGCGAGATGTCGTCGCGCTTGATGTCATTGACCTTGCCCTTGAGGACCCAGCCCGCGCCCTGCGTCGCGTCGTAATCCAGCCGCAGGTTGCCCGCGCGCACCGTCGTCGGCTTGTCGGCCCATGGCAGCAGCACCGGCAGTTGCGTGGCCCCCGCATCGGCCCCCAGAAGCAGCGTCACATGGATGCTTTCGGGCGCCCCCTTGTCGGTGGTGGCGATATTGCCATCCAGCTTGAGCGCCTCGGTCGTCAGGCTCAGCGAGGGGATCAGCAGCCGGCCATCGGACCCCGCCCAGCCCTCGGCCAGAAGCCGGGACTGGCTGCCGAAGAACGGCTTGTGCGCGGGGGGCGCGAGTGCGGCGACATCGCCGCCCAGTTCGGCGCGGAAGCTGGTGCCGGCAACGCCGCCCTGCGGCTGCGCCACCACCGCCACCTGACCGGTGATGCGCGGCTGGCCATCCGTCGCCAGCGTGATCTGGGCGGTATAATCGGAAAGCGGCCCCTGCCCCTTGATCCCGGCGCTGACGGCGGGGCGGCCGTAAAGGCCGACGATATTGGTGAACAGGCCGTTGCGGTCCTCGTCCAGCTTGAAATCCAGATCCAGAACCCGGGTTTCATTCGAGAAACTCGCATCCAGCGCAAACTGGCCGCGCGGCCCGTCGACGCGGTCGATGGTCAGCAGCGTCTCGCCCGCGCCATCCTCGAGCTTCATCGAGCCGTTGATGGCCAACACCGCCTCTTGCCCGATGATGTCCTTGCCCAGTTCGACCCGGCCGACGGCGATCTTGTCGATATTGACGCTGACCGGCAGCTGCGGCAGGCCGAATTCCTTGGCCTCGGCCTGCGGTGCGCTGTCGCCGCCACCCGGCAGGCGCGGCAGGATGATCCGATCGGCCGAAAGCTCTTTGATCGAGACATGGCCGGTCAAAAGCGCCGCCCGGCTCCAATGCATGGCGCCGTTCTCGATGGTGATCCAGATGCCGTCATCATCCGAGATGGTCAGGCGGCTAAAGGTCGCGCGCGAGGACAGCGCCCCGGCAAAGCCGTCGATGACCACCTTGCGGCCGGCGCCGGACAGGTTTTCCTCGAGGAAGCGGGTGATGAAACCCTTGTCGTCCTCGGCCTCGGACGGCGACGCGGCGGCGTCCTGCGCCGATGCCGCCAGCGGCAGCGCCAGCAACAGGCAAATGGCGAAAAGAATACGGTAAGCCAGATCGCGCATCAGAATGCCTGCCCCAGTCCGATATAGACCTGTAACCCGGAATCGTCGTCATAGCCCCCGCCAACCGGCACCGCGAGGTCAAAGCGCAGCGGCCCGATCGGGGTCTTGTAGCGGATGCCGGCACCCGCGCCCGCATGCCAGCCGGCGCTGCCCGCAAAGCCGCTGTCGGTCCAGACCCGGCCGGCATCGACAAAGATGGCGGTGCCGATCTTTTCGCGGATCTGGATGCGGGCCTCGGCGGTCAGGTTCACCACGCTCATGCCGCCGGTCTTGACCGGGCCGTCATCGCCCTGAATGACCTCAACCCCCAGCGATTCATAGGGCTGGCCACGCACGGTGCCGCCACCGCCGGAAAAGAACAGATAGTCGCGCGGGGTTTCCTCGATCTCGGGGCCGGCGATGGTGCCAAGCCGCGCCCGCCCGGCCAGCGTGAAGCGGTCATCGGTGCCAAAGCTGCGATAGATGCGGCTTTCCGCCAGCACCTGCGCGCCGCTGCCGGTTTCATCCTGAAGCCCGACAAAGGGCACCAGCCCGCCCTGAAGGTAATAGCCGTTCTTGGCATCAGTCTTGTCGTCGCGCATGTCCCAGATCACCGACATCGGCAGCGCGATCAGCCGGAAATCCGTCACCCCGGAATCGTCCTCGGCCCGCAGCGCCCGGTATTGCAGCGCGATATCGGCGGTCAGCTCGTCGCTGGGAATATAGGTAAAGCCCAGCCCGAACTCGCCATAGCGCAGGTCGTAATCGTCTTCCTGCAGCGAGCCGACCCCGGCATCGACATAGGCGGTGGTATCGGCATTCAGCGTCGCCGGCCGGTCGATGCGCGCGTCCAGCGTATAGTCCATGCCGTCGCTGCCGCCGATATCCTCGACCGAGGCGTCAAGGCGCAGCCGCTCGCCGCCCCGAAACAGGTTGCGGTTGATCCAGTAGCCGGTCAGCGACAGCCCGTCGGTATTCGAATATTCAAAGCCCGCGCCCAGCCGGCGCAGCTTTTCCTCGACCACCAGCAGATCCACGTCCAGCGTGCCGTCGGGATTGGCATTCTCGGCCTCGGTCACAGTGATGGCCGAGAACACGCCCGAGCGACGCAGCCGCTTGCGCATGTCCTCAAGCTCCTCGGGGTCGAACCGCTCGCCGGTCGGAAAGCCCGCCATCTTGCGCAGCCGGCGCGGGTCCAGCCGCTTTTCGCCGCGAATGGTCAGCTTGCCGAAGCGCAGTTCGGGACCGGGCGCCATCAGGATTCGGCTGTCCACCAGACTGGTCGCGTGATCGGCGGTGATGTCGGTTTCCTCGACCGCCGCCTTGGCATAGCCCACGTCGCGCCAGCCCTCGACGGCGGCGGCGGCGGCGCGCTTCATCTCGCCGGTGCGGGCGATCGAGCCCTTGCGGTAATTGCGCGGCAGGTCGGTCTTGGGCGCGACCGGGCCGATATCGGCACGGCTGTAATGGAATTGCGGCCCGGCATCGACACGGACCACCACCTTGCGCACCACCTTGGGCGCATCCAGAGGCGCGATGCTGGCGGCCTCGACGCCGTCCAGCGCGATGTCGATGACGCTGGAGAAATAGCCCTCGTCATACATCACGCCAAGGATGCGGGCATAGTCGCCGCGCGCGGCGGCCAGCATGTCCTGCCCGGTGACGCGGCCTTCCTCTTGCGCGCTGACCAGAAGCGAGGTGTTGCGGATCGCCTTGAGCAGATCGTCATCGCCGCCATTGACCTGAAAATCGACATCTACCGGCGAGGCGTCATTGCCCTTGGCGCCGCCGAACCAGCCAAAGAAGGTCGGCGCCGACGAAGAAGGCCCCGAAGGCGCGGAAGAGGACGAGCCGGACCCGGACGAGCCCGACGACGAAGAGCCCGAGGATTGCGCCAGCACCATCCCCGCCCCAGTGCCCAGCACCAAAGCGGCAGCCGTCCCTGCCTTGACCCAGTTCTTCATTGCCTGTCCTGCTTGACGCGGTTTTGCAGCAGCATTGCAGGGAAGGTTAACAAAATCCAGACACAGTGCCCGGAGCCGGGCTTTTTTCAGCGGATCGCGGCAAGACAGCCATGCAATGCGGCCATATCGTCACGGATGACGCCGATCGGCACCGCCTGGGTGATCTGGCGCATCAGGGGGTCCGACAGGAACGCTTCCTCGAAGATCGCGAAACGGTCGGTGCAGGAGCGCGCGACGCTGCCGGCAAGGAACATCCCCTCCATCGGCATGAAGCGAAGCGCAAGTTCGCGGCACAAAAGCCCGAACAGGCGGGCGTAAAGCGCGCAGGTCGCCTCGGCCTCGGCATCTCCGTTGGCAGCGGCGGCAACCACGACCTCGGCGCGGACCAGCGGCACCTTGGCGCGCAGCGAATGCAGCCGGGCCAGACCGCGCCCGGCGAACAGTTCCTCGACCGAATCATGCTGGGCGGCGTCTTCCTCGCCCAGAACCTCGATCAGCGGCGCGGCGATCGACAGCGGCAGGCGGGTATGACCCTCTTCGGCCTCAAGGCAGGCGATGCCGCCATCGGGCAGCACCTTGACCGCGCAGACATTGAAGCCGGTGCCGGCATTCACCACCAGCCGCTGGCCGTTGGTGGCGACCCCCTGCGGGCCGTGGCGCAGAAAGCCCGCCGCCTCGCCATCCAGCGCCGGCGTCGCATAACCCAGCGCCAGCAGGTCGTTGATCAGCCGCGCGCGGCCGGCGCCGGTCAACTGGCGGAGCCGTTCTTCGGTGAAGTCCCAGTCACGGTTGGTCAGCCGCGCCACCCCTCCCGAGACCGGGCCCGCCACGTCGATGCAGACCGCCTCGATGGCGGGGTTGCCCTGCTGGTCCAGATAGATCCGCACCACCTCGTCGAAACTGGCGTGATCATCGCCGCGAAAGCGCGCGATCGTCGCGCTGTCGATGGCGCCGTTTCGCGCCAGCGCCATGCGCGCATTGGTGCCCCCCACATCTGCCAGCAAGAACGCCATGATCTTTCCCCCCTGCACCATACTCAGCGCCCGTTTTAGGCGATCCCCGGGCGCTCTGCTAGCGCTCGCAAACCGGGGCGGCGGGAACCTTTCGGGAACCCAAGCGGGATTTTGCGGGTTTTCCTGTCAGATCAGACGCGCAAGCGAAAGGTTTTGACGATGAAGATGCCGCAGATGACCCGAATTGCCCCCACCGCGCTGCTGGCGCTGGCGCTTGCCCTGCCGGCCAGCGCCGCCATCACCTCGCGCGAGGACAATCTGGCCGCGCCGCGCGGCTGGTCGGCCATGGCCGGGATGGACCCGCATGCCGTGGCCGAGATGGCGCGCAGCCTGCCGCTGTCGGATCAGGCGGCGGACGACCAGCCCTGGTGCGACCACCGCGCCGAGGTCGAACGCACGCTGACCCATGATTTCGGCGAGGAAAAGATCGCCACCGCCGCGCGGGGCATGGTGCTGTGGGGGTCCGAGCTGATGGGCACCTGGACCATGGTGCTGGACCGCGCCGATGCGACAAGCTGCGTCATCGCCTCGGGCATCGGCTATAGCGACGGAACCAACCCGCAGGTGTTTTTCACCAAGGCCGGGTTGAACGGCTAGACGGTCAGTTTGCAGAAGCGATCCCGGGATGCTAAAGGCGCCGGCAACTGTATTTGCAAAGGTGCCTCATGGCCGATCATATCATCAAGGACATCACGCTGGCCGCTTTTGGCCGCAAGGAACTGGACATCGCCGAAACCGAAATGCCGGGCCTGATGGCGCTGCGCGCCGAATATGGCGCCAGCCAGCCGCTGAAAGGCGCGCGCATCGCCGGTTCGCTGCACATGACCATCCAGACCGCCGTCCTGATCGAAACGCTGGTCGCGCTTGGCGCCGAGGTCCGCTGGGCCTCGTGCAACATCTTCTCGACCCAGGATCACGCGGCGGCGGCGATTGCCGCGGCCGGCATCCCGGTCTTTGCCATCAAGGGCGAGACCCTGCCTGAATACTGGACCTATACCGACCAGATCTTCCAGTTCGCCGAAGGCACCGCGAACATGATCCTGGACGATGGCGGCGACGCCACCATGTATGTGCTGTTGGGCGCCCGCGTCGAGGCCGGCGAGACCGGCCTGATCGAGACCCCGACCAGCGAAGAGGAAGAAGCCCTTTTCGCCCAGATCAAGAAGCGTCTGGCGCAATCGCCCGGCTGGTTCACCAAGCAGCGCGACGCCATTCAGGGCGTTTCCGAGGAAACCACCACCGGCGTGCACCGTCTTTACGACCTGCACAAGAAAGGGCTGCTGCCCTTCCCGGCGATCAACGTCAATGACAGCGTCACCAAGTCGAAATTCGACAACAAATACGGCTGCAAGGAATCGCTGGTGGACGGCATCCGCCGCGCCACCGACGTGATGATGGCCGGCA
>JAGPGI010000120.1 GCA_018056045.1 Paracoccus sp. (in: a-proteobacteria) | reverse complement strand
GATCCACGTCTCGCCCGAGGCGGCGAATGGCGGCGCGCTGGCGCTGATCCGCGATGGCGATATCATCCGTCTGGATGCGGCCAACGGCACGCTGAGCTGCCTGACCCCCGGGATCGAGACCCGCGAGCCGGTGCAATATGACCCCTCGCATGCCTCCGAAGGAATGGGACGCGAGCTTTTCGCCGCGTTCCGCGCCCATGTCAGCCCCGCGACCGAAGGCGCGGCCGTGGTGGTCTGATCCGCCGCGCCATGCCCCCTCCCCGGCACGGGTTTCCGGCCGGGGAAAAGGCGGCTTATCAAGGCTCGCCGCAGCGCGCATAGGTCCGGCCATAACCAGCCGGGCTGGCCCATTTCTGGGGCTGTGCCTCCAGCAAGTGATCGGGCAGTTCGACGACCTGCCCACGCTCACCCAGGACATGCGGCGCGATCGCGTGCAACGGCCCGTCCTCTTCGACCGATTCGCGCAGGAACAGGACATTCAGGTGCACCTCACCCTGCTCGTCGCGGATCGGGCAGATGCGCGCATCGACGCGATACCTGCGCCCGGCTTTCGAGATCTGGCACATGCCGTCTATGCGGTGCTCATGCCCGTCGCCGACATCCAGCAAGCTACCCAGACGGGTTGGCGCCTTTTCCGAGGGATCAAGCAGGATCACCACCGAACGGCCCAGCAATTCGTCACGCCGATAGCCGCAAAGCCGCAGACAAAGCTGGTTCGCCGCCACGATTCGTCCCGCCAGATCAATGATCAGCACCGCGCGATGGGTGCGGATCGCCTGCATCGCCCAATCCATATCATGTCGCAGCAACTGGATATCCGCCATACCGAATACTCCCGAAAGAATTTCCGTCATGATGGCAGCAATTGCCTAAGATTCCGTTAGCGCGCCCTTATCCCGCCGTCGGCGGCCCGAAGCGCTCGATCATGCGCTTCTGGATCTGGTCGCGGACACCGCGATACAGCGCCAGCTTGGCCTCGCGGCCCTCGGCCAGACCGGCGGGGTCCATGATCGCCCAATATTCGACGTCCAGATGCGCGACGCGCGTCAGCTCCAACGCCATGCGCTGGCTGGCCGGCGACAGCGCCACGACCAGATCGAAGCTGCCCAGATCGTCGCCCCATTCCTTCATTTCCTCGAAGGATCGCGACCTGTGGGCGGAAAGCTCGACGTCGATTTCATGGCAGACCGCGACGGCAAAGCCGTCAATCTCCATGTCGTTTTTGACCCCGGCCGATTGCACATAAGCGCTGCGGCCGTAGAATTTCTTCATCATCCCCTCGGCCATGGGGGAGCGGATGGCGTTGTGATCGCAGCAGAAAAGTACCGAATGGGGGATCGGCCCTGCCACGGATCACTCCTGGATCAAGGCGCAGATCAGGGTGAAAAGGCGCCGCGCGGTATCGATATCGATCTCGGCCTTGCCCTCCAGACGCTCTTGCAGCGTGCGGGCGCCCTCGTTGTGGATGCCGCGCCGAGCCATGTCGATGGCCTCGATCTGCGCCGGAGGCAGGCGTTTGACGGCATCGAAATAGCTGGCGCAGATCTGGAAGTAATCCTTGACCGTCTGGCGAAAGGGACCCAGCGACAGGTGGAATTCTGCGACCTTTTCGCCGCCCTCAGTGGCGATGTCAAAGACCAGCCGCTTGTCGCGCACCGCCAGAACCAGCGCATATGGGCCCGAGGGGGCGGGCTGTCCTTCACGCCCGGGCAGGGCAAAACTGTTATCCTCGAGCAGGTCGAACACCGCGACGCGGCGGTCCTGTTCCATCTCGGGGGTGGGCGGCGGCAGCGCGCTGTCGTCGATGTCGATGCGCCCGATGCGATTCTTGGCGTTACCCTTCATCCCTGGTCCTCGTTCAAAACTGCCAGCCGCGCCGAGACGGACAGGCCATGCGCCGACAACCCCTCCGAGGCGGCAAGCCGCACCGCAGCCGGCCCGATCGCCCCCAACGCCGCCGGCGTCAGCCGCGCCAGGGTCGTGCGTTTCAGAAAATCCATGACCGACAGGCCCGAGGAAAACCGCGCCGAGCGGGCCGTCGGCAGGACGTGATTCGGTCCGCTGACATAATCACCGACCGCCTCGGGCGTCCAGCCACCCAGAAAGATCGCCCCGGCATGGCGGGTCTTATGGGCAAGCGCCTCGGGATCGTCGACGCAAAGCTCCAGATGCTCGGGGGCAATGCGATCCGACAGCGCAGCCGCCTCGTCCAGATCGCGGGTGATAATGATCGTGCCGTAGTCGCGCCAGCTTGCCCCGGCAACCGCAGCGCGCGGCAGGCCGGGCAGCAGACGCTCGACCTCGGCTTCGACGGCGCGGGCCAGATCCGCATCGGGGGTGATCAGGATCGACTGCGCATCGGCGTCATGTTCGGCCTGCGCCAGCAGGTCCAGCGCCAGCCATTCGGGATTCTGCGCGCCCTGAGCGATGATAAGCACTTCCGAGGGGCCGGCGATCATGTCGATGCCGACACGGCCAAAGACATGTCGCTTGGCGGCAGCGACATAGGCATTGCCGGGGCCGGTGATCTTGTCGACGGGGCGGATGGTTTCGGTGCCGTAAGCCATGGCGGCAATCGCCTGCGCGCCGCCAATGCGATAGACCTCATCGACACCGGCCAGTTCAGCGGCCAGCAGCACCAGCGGATTGACCGCGCCATCGGGCGTCGGCACGCAGATGGCCAGACGCTCGACCCCCGCCACCCGTGCCGGGATCGCATTCATCAGCACCGAAGAGGGATAGCTCGCCTGTCCGCCCGGCACATAAAGGCCCGCGGCGGAAACCGGGGTCCAGCGCCAGCCCAGCGTCGCCCCCTCGGGATCGGTCCAACGCATGTCCTCGGGCATCTGGCGGGCGTGATAGGCGCGGATGCGGTTTGCGGCCGTGGCAAGCGCCGCGCGATCTTCGGAGGCGACTTTCGCCGTATGCTCGGCAAGTTCGGCTTTTGAAAAGGCCAGCGTCGCGGGCGTGAGCTGCAGTCGGTCGAATCGTGCGGTCAGATCGACCAGCGCCGTGTCCCCCCGGCTCCGCACATCGGCGATGATCGCCGCAACTGCATCGTTCACATCCGTCGCATCCTCGCGCTTCATCGCGAGTATTCCGGCAAAGCGGATTTCGAAATCGGGCTGGGCGGTCGAAAGATGGATCGGCATGGGCCTGCTCGGAATGATTGAACCTTGTTAGCGGCTGCGCGAGGGGCGCTCAAGCGGCGATGACAATTCGCTGCATTCATCCGGCCCGCCGGTGGCGCGGCTGGTTATGGATATTTAAGTGAAGAAGAAAACCATCCGGGCTGGCGCGGTTCTTCTTCATATAAATATCCAAATCGCCAACTGCACCGCATTCCAGAGGCTGGAATGGCGCGCCGATCAGTCGCCCGGATGCTGCGGCATCTTGTGCGAGGGCGCGATATAGGGCCGGGTCACGTCGCGCAGTTCCACGTTCAGGCATTCCGCGGAAATCGCCAGCGTGCCGTCGCCGGCGAAATCCAGCAGCAGGCGGCCAGCTCCGTCCTCGCCCGGCTGCCATTGCAGCGCCAGCAGTTCCAGCACCAGATCGGTGTCGCGGCGGTCAATGCCGTCGCTTTGCACCTTTTGCACATCCGAGATCAGCAGCACTGCCCGCACCCGCTCATAGGGGCGGTCCTCGCGCCGGGCCTGCTCGGCATCCTCCCAGCGGAAGCGGTTCAGCAGCAGTGCCAACTGGCGGTGGCGGCTGTCATAGGACACGTCGCTAACCTGCAGCACCGCATCCTGAACCAGAGTCGAGATCACCGTCAGGTCTTCGGCATCGCCGGCCAGCAACGCCAGAGGCGCGGGGTCGGCATCGGCAAAGCGTGCGTCAGTCATGGGCAGGCGTCTCCTTGATACGTTCGATCTGCGCGCCGACGCCGCGCAGCTTACGCACGACTTTTTCATAGCCACGGTCGAGGTGATAGACGCGGCTGACGATGGTTTCACCCTCCGCCGCCAGCCCGGCAAGGATCAGGCTGACCGAGGCGCGCAGGTCGGTCGCCATGACCGGCGCGCCGCGCAGCTTCTGGACGCCATGCACGGTGGCATGGCCGCCATGGACCTCGATCCGGGCGCCCATGCGGGTCAGTTCGGGCGCATGCATGAAGCGGTTCTCGAAGATCTTTTCCTCAAGCACCGAGGTGCCCTCGGCCGTGCAAAGCAGCGCCATCATCTGCGCCTGCAAATCGGTCGGGAAGCCCGGGAAAGGCTCGGTGATCACGTCGACCGCCCGCACCCGCCCATTCTTGCGCGACACTTTCAGGCCGCGATCGGTCTCAGTCACCGAGACGCCGGCCGCGTCGAGTTTCTCGCAGAAGGCCGCCAGCAGATCGATGCGGCCGCCAAGGCATTCCACCTCGCCGCCGCAGATCGCCGGGGCCAGCATATAGGTGCCCAGCTCGATCCGGTCGGTGACGACGGGATGGGTGGCGCCACCCAGCGAACGCACGCCCTCGACGGTGATGGTCGAGCTTCCCTCGCCCTCGATCTGGGCGCCCATGCGGCGCAGGCATTGGGCAAGATCGACGATCTCGGGTTCACGCGCCGCGTTCTTGATCACAGTGGTGCCGCGCGCCAGCGTCGCCGCCATCAGCGCGTTTTCCGTCGCCCCGACCGAGACGATCGGAAAATCGATGATCGCCCCCCTGAGGCCACCTGCCGGAGCCTTCGCATGGACATAGCCGTCACGCAGATCAAGCTCTGCCCCCATCGCCTCGAGCGCCTTGAGATGCAGATCCACCGGCCGCGCACCGATGGCGCAGCCGCCGGGCAGCGACACGATGGCATGGCCGTCGCGCGCCAGCATCGGCCCCAGCACCAGGATCGAGGCCCGCATCTTGCGCACGATGTCATAGTCAGCGGTATGATTGTCCAGATCGTGGCTGGAAAGCGCCAGCACCTGCCCGTCCTGCAAGCTTGCCACCTCGGCCCCGAGCGAACGCAAAAGCTCGGTCATGGTGCGGATATCCGACAGGCGCGGCGCATTGGTCAGCGTCAGCGGCTGATCGGTCAACAGCGTCGCCGGCATGAGCGTCAGGCAGGCATTCTTGGCCCCGGCAATCGGTATTTCGCCATTCAGCGGCCCGTTGCCCCTTACGATGATCTGGTCCATCTATTCCTCGTTCTCGGGCGCGCGTCCGTTTGGCGGCGTCTTGGGCCCATTCTGCTCGTCCGTTGCGGTCCCGTCCTCCGCCCGTGCACGCCCCTGCGCCTTGCGCCGGGCCAGATTGGCCCTGAGCGCCGCCTTGAGGCGTGCCTCGCGTGTGCCATTACCATTGGGATCGCGGGGTGTTTTTGTCATGCCCCCTGTTAACGGTCTTGCGCGCTTGCGTCCAGCGGCGGCACGGCTCGGGTCAGCGGATCGCTGCGAAATGACGAAACGTGACCCAAGGCGGTTTTTTCGCCGCTACCCTCTTGCGCCCCGTTCGCACTCGGTCTAAAGCCCCCCGCACGGCGCTGTGGTAGCTCAGTGGTAGAGCACTCCCTTGGTAAGGGGAAGCTCTAGGCTGCTAGGCGCCAGAAACTAAAGGGCTTTTCCAGAGCCCGCTTGCTTCGGGGTAACGCCCGGGGTAGCTATCTGGAAGACGAGACGAAACGGTATGCTGCAGTAGCTCAGTGGTAGAGCACTCCCTTGGTAAGGGAGAGGTCGAGAGTTCAATCCTCTCTTGCAGCACCACTTCTCCAAGTAAAATCAGACGGTTATGTTGGGGTGGTGACGTGAGCCGCCAGTTACCCCTCGTTACCCCCGGCGGAATCAGGCCGGAAGGCGTTGCTTCTCTGGGGCCAGGGCAGGCCCCAGAAGGTATCCAATACGGAAAGAAGCTGGGTCAATCCACGCGGTCAGTGAGCGACGGCAGTGGCGCCAGCATCAGACACGACGCCGCGACCTGCACAGCAAAGTGCGCGCGGAAGTAGGGGTAGGTGGTGAATCGCGCCAACTTCTTGAAGTAGAGCGAAACATACTCCTCCGGCGCGCCTTTCAAGCCGCTGTAGACCACCATATACTCGGCGGACAGCTTCATCGCCTTCGTGCGCCCAGCCTTCACCTCTGCGGTCCAGATGTAGCTGCCAGCCACGATGCCGCGCTCCGGCACGAACGAATGCTCAGACGGTGCGCCGCTGTAAGACTGCTTGAGGTCCATCCCGTCGCCCACTTCCGCCGCCATGAAGCTCATGACCTTGGCACTGTAGGCACTGTTGACGAGGCGGACCTCGCGCAGGCGGGCGCTGCGGGCAACCGCTTCATACTTGCTAGCGTCATAGCCTTCGCTGGCGAAGCTGAAATCGCTGGTCTGCGCCGCAACGTCCTTCGTCATGCTGCGATCTTCTCCGGGAACTTGTTGGTGTTCGCCGTGGTGTCGGTCCACGGGCTCTTGTCATTGTCGTAGGCGACCGCGAGGTGGCGCAACACTTGGCGCTCCTTGCCTTTCGCCCGCGCCTTCAGGTCGCGCAGGTCGTGCAAGGCGATGAACTCAAACTCCTCGCCCAGCGCATGGGCGATGCGTCCAAGCGTCTGGAGCGTGAGGTTCCGGCCATGGGCAGAAAGATACTGCGACACCCGCGCGGTGGACACGCCCAACCGTTGGGCGAGGTCCTTCTGGGACACACCACCCCGCACCATCGCCTTCTGCAGTGCGAGTTGCACCGACACCGCCAGCGCCTCAGCCGCAAGCTCGACACGTTCGGCTTCGTCCATGGGGGCCAAGAAATCCCAGTCAGCGCTCATGATGTTCTCCCAAAACCTTGGCAACCCTTTCGAGTTGCGCCCTATCAGCCAAGTCACGCTTCTTCACCGCGTGCTCTGGACAAAGAAAGACCGACTGGCCACTGATTCGGACGATCCCGCCGTAGACCCTCAACTGGAACGACTTCACTGCATAGACAGCGACATCGGCCATGCCGGCTCGCCCGGAAGGAAACTTGCCCTCACGCACGAACAGGGTGTTGTTGCTCATGCCCTGCAAGCCATTACGGCGGATGTTTTCCAGCGTTGCCGCCACCTTTTTCACGTCCTTCCGGTTGGCACCGGCACCCTCTTGCCTGAGAAACTCGATGACCCTGATGGCCAGAAACACGTGGAGGTCGTCGGTCTCATGACGCTCTCCATGCGGTCTGTAACCCTCAATCTGCATCCACAGTTCCATACATGAGTTAAGATAAGCCTTAACTTGCCCGCCGAGTAAAGTGGCAATTCATTGGGGAACAGTCAAGGCACCGCGCGGGCATCCTGCTCGCGGCGCAACCGTTTGGTGGTCTCTGCCTTCGCCCGTGCCCCTGGCGATGCGGCTTTCGCCCTTGCCTTCGCCTGCGCCGCCCGGCCCTCGGGCGAGTAGTTCCAAAAGGCGGCAAGGGCGGTGATGTGCGCCCGCCCCTCTGCCGACTTGTTCCAAGCATCGGCGCTTGGGCGCAGTTTCACGCGGTGCTGGTGGGCAAGGGCCGGGTCAGCTTCCCGCGCGGCACATGGCGCGCGGGCCTCATCGC
>JAGPGI010000119.1 GCA_018056045.1 Paracoccus sp. (in: a-proteobacteria) | reverse complement strand
CGCATCCAGCAGGGCCTGAACCGCGAGGCCGCCCTGACGCGCGCCCGCGACCGGCTGGCCCGCGTCGGCCTGACCGCGCCGCGCTTTCCCCTGACGCTTTTCCCGCATGAATTGTCGGGCGGCCAGCGCCAGCGCGTCGCCATCGCCATGGCCATTGCCGAGCGCCCAGACCTGCTGATCGCGGACGAGCCGACAACGGCGCTGGACGTGACCACGCAGGCGCAGATCCTAGAACTGCTGCGCGGTCTCGTGCGCGACGAGAACATGGCCATGCTGCTGATCACCCATGATCTTGCGGTGGTGGCGGGCATCGCCGACCGGGTCGCGGTCATGCAGAAGGGCATCATCGTCGAGGAAGGCCCGACCGAGGAACTGTTTCGCAACCACAGCCACCCCTATACGCGCCAGCTTTTCGCCGCCTCGAAGCACCAGCCGCGGCTGGTCCTGCAACCGGCGCAGCCCCGCCCGCTGCTGCGGGTCGAAGGGGTCGTGCGCGAATACCCCCTGCCCCGCGCTTCGGCCTTTGCGCGGCCGGAAACCTTCCGCGCCGTGGACGAGGTCAGCTTTCACATCGATCAGGGCGAATCCGTCGGGCTGATCGGCGAATCCGGCAGCGGCAAATCCACCCTCACCCGCGCGATCCTTGGCCTCGATCCGCTGCAGGGCGGCCGCATCACGCTGGACGGACAGGAAATCCGCGCCGGCCGCGGCATGCCGCCGGAATTGCGCGCCCGCATGCAAGTGGTGTTTCAGGACCCCTATGGCAGCTTCGATCCGCGCTGGCGGGTCGAACGGCTGGTGGCCGAGCCCTTTCACCTGACCGGCCTGCCCCGCGACTGGCGCGACAAAGTGGCCGAGGCGCTTTACGATGTCGGCATCACCGGCGACGCCATGTCGCGCTATATCCATGAATTCTCGGGCGGCCAGCGCCAGCGCATCGCCATCGCACGGGCGCTGATCATCAAGCCGCAGCTGATCGTGCTGGACGAAGCGGTCAGCGCACTGGATGTGCGGGTGCGGGCGCAGGTTCTGGACCTTCTGGTGCAATTGCGCGTCCGGCACGGGCTGGCCTATCTGTTCATCAGCCATGACCTGTCGGTGGTGCGCCAGATCACCGACCGCGTTCTGATCATGAAAAAGGGCAGAATCGTCGAAAGCGGCGCCACCCATCGGGTCATGGAGGCACCCGAACACCCCTATACCCAAAGCCTGATCGCTGCGTCACCACGCATTCCCGAGGGCTGGACCGCTCACGAATAGGTCAGAACCCTTGCACTTTCGGGCGCCGGTGACTAATTGCCCGTCGCTTGAGAAAGACGAGGCCAGCGATGAATCGCCCGATTGACACCCATATCCCCGCCGCCAAGGCCGGGACGCAGCCGGCTCCGGGCACGGATCACGGCAAGCTGCTGGCGATGCCCGAATCGCCCATGCCCGACTGGAGCGCGCGCAACCGCACGCCCGATCCCCTCGCAGGCGACGTGCAAAGCGACGCCGACACCGCGCTGAAACCCGCCGCCTGAGCGCGGACCCGACCGGGTCCGGCAAGCGAGGCATATAGGCAATATTGCCTAAGCTACGGATTTTCTTGGATATGACGGGCAGGCATTTCCAACAAGCATGCCCCCTGAGACAACAACAGGCCCTGCGGCGACCGCAGGGCCTGTTGCTCCTCCCCTGTATGGCGACCAGCCTCCCCGCGTGGCCGCCCAGGTGTTCGGTGGTCAGACGGCTATCAACACTGCCCGACATTCGATCACTTCTGCCTGAGCAGTAGACGCCCTGTCAACTGCCCTTGCAGGGCCCCTCGGCAGCATCCTGCCATCATGGGCCAAAGTTTTCGCGCCCTCCCTCCTCTCCTGCGGCGATGCGTTTGCGGTTGCACCGGCTGCCGCCTTGGCGGAACTTGACGCGCTGCCGCTTCTGGCGCAGGACCGCGAACAGACCAGCGACGCTTTGGGGACAGGAGAACAAAGACATGACCCGCACCGTCTATCTGAATGGAGACTACCTGCCCGAGGCCGAGGCCAAGGTCTCGATCTTTGACCGTGGTTTCGTGATGGCAGACGCGGTCTATGAGGTGACCAGCGTGCTGAACCGGCAGGTGCTGGAATTCGAAGGCCATGTCGCGCGGCTGACCCGCTCGCTTGAGGCTCTGGGGATGAAGAACCCGATGGCACCCGCGGAATGGCTGGCGATCCATCACGAGTTGATCGAGCTGAACAATATCGACGAGGGGCTGATCTATCTGCAGGTCTCGCGCGGGAACGGCGGCGACCGCGATTTCGCCTATCCGCCCGAGGGCACGCCGCTGACCGTGGTGCTGTTCACGCAGGCCAAGCCCGGTCTCGCCGACAATCCGCAGGCGAAAACCGGCATCCGCGTCATCTCGATCCCCGACCTGCGCTGGGGGCGCCGCGACATCAAGACCGTGCAGCTTCTCTATCCCTCGATGGCCAAGATGGAGGCCAAGCATCAGGGCGTCGATGACGCATGGTTCACCGAGGACGGTTTCGTGACCGAGGGCACCTCGAACAACACCTATATCGTCAAGGATGGCAAGATCGTCACCCGGCAATTGTCCAATGACATCCTGCACGGCATCACCCGCGCCTCGCTCCTGCGCTATGCCGCCGAGGCACAGATGCAGATCGAGGAACGCCCCTTTACCATCGCCGAGGCGCAGGCGGCGGACGAGGCCTTCTTCACCTCGGCCTCGGCCTTCGTGATGCCGGTCGTCGAGATCGACGGTGTCAAGCTGGGCAATGGCAAGCCGGGTCCGGTCGCCACCCGCCTGCGCGAACTCTATCTGGAAGAATCGCTCAAGGCCGCCGTCTGAGGCCGGCTCGCAGGTCCGACATGCCGGATACGCGAACGGCGCGCGGGATCTCCCCGCGCGCCGTTTCTCATGGATCGGTCTGGCGAAAGCGGACCGCTCAGCTGACGGCTTCGCGCACCAGCGAGATCTGGTCGACATCGGCGACCTCGGTGCCGCGCAGGATCGCAAGCTCGACCCCGTCGACCACCAGCCGCACATCCTCGCCGTCCTGCACCAGCTCATAGCTTGCCTCGCCGGTATAATCGGCGGCCAGCGTGATGGTGATGCTGTCAGCGCCGCCAAGGGCGATATCGGCCGCGCCACCGGCATCGCTGCGCAGGATGATCTGGTCCGCGCCGCTGCCCGCATCGACGATATCGCCGGCGCCGGCATGGATGGTATCGACCCCCTCGCCGCCCATCAGCGTATCGGGCGCCTCCGGATCCGAGGCATCGGCCGACAGGATCAGATCGTCATCCTCCTCGCCGTCGATAGAGACCGAGCCGCCATTGTCATGGATCTCGTCATCGCCCTCGCCGCCCTCGATGGAATGGCTGCCAAGGTTGGTGGTGATGGTATCCTCGCCATAACCGCCAAAGATCGTGTCATTGCCCTGGTTCACGCCGGGCGCGTCGGCGCCATAGACGTCATCGCCCGAGCCCAGATAGATATCGTCATTGCCGGCATCGGCGATGATGCTGTCATCGCCGTAAGCGCCGGCCACCAGATCGTCGCCGGCGCCGCCGTCAAGGGTGTCATCGCCCTCGCCGCCAAGGATCCCGTCATCACCATCGGTGCCGGTCAGGACCTGATCCTCGTCGCTGTCCTTGTCGCCAATGACGGTATCGGGATGCAGACGGGGATCGTCGGCGTCGCCTTCTGGCGGGTGATCGTCGTCATTGCCGGAAACGGCCGCGCCGATGCCGACAAGGCCCAACACGCCCAGCAGCAGAAAGATCGTCTGGTTCATCATGAATCTCCGAAACAGTTGCCGGCAAGATAGACCGTCCTCGCCCTGCCCGGCAACCGCAGAAGGCAGCCACCATCTTCCATGCGCAAATATCCCGCTGGGGGAGTCCTTTGCGCCAGCAAAGGGCGGGGGACGCGAGGTCCCCCACCTGCCGCCCGGTCATCGGGGCGAAATCTAGTGCCCCAGAATCTGGCTGAGGAACAGCTTGGTGCGTTCCGATTTCGGATTGTTGAAGAACTCGCGCGGGGTGTTCTGTTCGACGATCTGGCCCTGATCCATGAAGATGACCCGATGTGCCACCGCCTGGGCAAAGCCCATCTCATGGGTGACGCACAGCATGGTCATGCCGTCCTCGGCCAGTTCGATCATGGTATCCAGAACTTCCTTGATCATTTCGGGGTCAAGGGCACTGGTCGGCTCATCGAACAGCATGATCCGCGGCCGCATGCACAGCGAGCGGGCAATCGCCACGCGCTGCTGCTGGCCGCCCGAAAGCTGGCCCGGATATTTATGGGCCTGATCGGGGATCTTGACCTTGGTCAGGAAATGCATCGCCGTTTCCTCGGCCTCGCGCTTGGGGATCTTGCGCACCCAGATCGGCGCCAGCGTGCAGTTTTCCAGAATCGTCAGATGCGGGAACAGGTTGAAGTGCTGGAACACCATCCCGACCTCGGACCGCACCTTGTCGATGTTTTTCAGGTCATTGGTCAGTTCGGTGCCATCGACGACGATCTTGCCGGACTGGTGTTCCTCAAGCCGGTTGATGCAGCGGATCAGCGTCGACTTGCCCGAGCCCGAAGGCCCGGCAATGACGATCCGCTCGCCCCGGCTGACATTCAGGTCGATGTCGCGCAGGACGTGGAAGGTGCCATACCATTTGTTCAGCTTGGCAATCTCGATCGCGGTTTCGCCAAGTTCGGGCGTCGCGACGGGGTTGGTTGCGGTCATGGATTGCGCTCCTCAGCGATGGTCGCGCTTCAGCCGGCGTTCCAGATACATGGAATAGCGCGACATGCCGAAGCAGAGGATGAAGAAGATCGAGCCGACGAAGATATAGGGTTCCCAATAGGCGCCCTTCCATTCGAAGCTGGCCCGCACGGTGTCGGACATGGCCTTCAGCGGATCGAACAGGCCCACGAAGACGACCAGCGTGGTGTCCTTGAACATGCCGATGAAGGTCGAGACGATCCCGGGGATTGACACTTTCAGCGCCTGCGGCAGGATGATCAGCCGCTGCGCCTTCCAGTAATCCAGCCCCAGCGCGTCGGCGGCCTCGTACTGGCCCTTGGGCAGGGCGGCCAGACCGCCGCGGATCACTTCGGCCATATAGGCTGACGAGAACAGCGTCACCATGATGATGACCCGCAGGATGATGTCGAAATTCGTGCCCGGCGGCAGGAAATAGTTCAGCAGCAGCGAGGCCACGAACAGCAGGGTGATCAGCGGGACGCCCCGGATGAACTCGATGAACATCACTGCCATCATCTTGATGACCGGCAGGTCCGAACGCCGCGCCAGCGCCAGAATGATCCCCATGGGCAGCGACAGCGCGATGCCGGCGACACCGATGGTGATCGACAGCACGAAGCCGCCGAACTGGTCCGAGGACACCGGCGCCAGCCGCAGGGGCAGGATACCGGCCAGCGTATGGGCCACCGGCGCGGCTGCGAACAGCCACCACAGCGCTGCCGCGACCGCGCCCAACGCGACCGCGAACAGCCCATAGCGCGCGGCGGCCTGCCAGACGGCAAAGCCGACGCCAAAGCCCGCCAGCGCCATGACCGGCCCCCAAAGCGAGCCGCCCCAAAGCAGCCAGACCGCAAGGAAGGGGTAAAGCAGGCTGGCCAGCAGTGCCCAGCCGGGGCGGGTCTCGATCAGCGCGACCCAGCCCAGCATCAGGATGGCCATGCCGACCAGCGCACCCGCACCGCCGCCAAGCGTGGCAGAGATGATCAGCGTCAGGCCGACGGCCAGCCCCAGCACGATGCGGCGCGCCTTGGCGCTGTCGGCGAACAGGACCGGCGCCAGGGCCAGAAACAGCAAGCCGAATGCCAGCACCGGCCGCCAATACAGATCCTGCGGGTAGAAGCCGAAGATGAACTGGTTCCAGCGATGCTTGATGATGGCAAAGCAGCCGCCATGGGCATCGGGGCCGTAAGCCTCCGAGATGATCTGCCGGCACTCGGCCATGCTGCCGGCGTTCCAGACCGAATGCGACAGCCACGGCCAAAGCGTGCGGAACATCATCCAGATGATCGCCAGCCCCAGCACGGTCAGTGCGATGTTCAGCGGCCCCGAGAACAGGTTGGTGCGCAGCCACAGCACCACGCCCGCCGCACTGCTGGGCGGCGGTTGCGGCGGCAGCATGTTGTCGCGGACAAAGGCAGGGGATTGGGCTTGGATATCGCTCATCTCACCGCTCCTTCAGCTTGACGCTGCTGTTGAAGACGTTCATCCCGCCCGAGATGATCAGGCTGAGCAGCAGATAGATCCCCATCATCAGCACCATGCATTCCATCTCGCGGCCGGTCTGGTTCAGCGTCGTGCCGCCCAGCGTGCCGCGCAGGTCCATGTAGCCCACGGCGATCGCCAGCGAGCTGTTCTTGGTCAGGTTCAGATATTGCGAGATCAGCGGCGGCACGATCACCCGCAGCGCCTGCGGCAGGATGACCAGCGACATCGTGCGCCGCGGACGCAGGCCCAGTGCGGATGCGGCCTCGGACTGGCCCTTGCTGACGGCAAGGATGCCGGCACGGACGATCTCGGCGATGAAGGCGCCGGTATAAAGCGTCAGCGCCAGCCACAGCACCACGAAAGAGTTGTCCAGCGTGATTCCACCGACAAAGTTGAAGCCCTTGAGCACCGGGCGGTTCAGGTGCAGCCCGTAATACCAGCTCAGCGCCAGCACCGGCAGCACGAACATGGCCAGATTGATCCACCAGGTCCTGGGGCGCAGGCCGGTCGCGTCCTGAATGCGCTGCGCGCGGGCGTTCAGCATCCGCCGGCCGAACCACGCCGCCATGACGACGACGGCAAAGGCCACCACCGCCCAGCTGATCCCCTCGCGCCCGAGGTCGATGACGCCGGGCGGATTGGTCATGCCGATCGAGGGGATGGCGGTATAGCGGTTGGTCGGCGCGATGGTGTCGAACAGCATCATATGCGCCGCCGGATTGTCGCCGCGATAGGCGTTCGGCGGCGGCAGCACCTCGGTGAAGATCGCGAGGATCACAAGGATCCACAAGAGCAACGGAATATTGCGGAAGATCTCGACATAGATCGTCATCAGCCGCGCGATCAGCCAGTTCGAGGACAGGCGCAGCACGCCGACCGTCACCCCCAGCACCGTCGCCGCGATGCAGCCAAGGATCGACACCAGCAGCGTGTTCAACAGCCCCACCAGCGTCGCGCGCAGATGCGTGTCGTCCGAGGTATAGGGGATCAGTTGCTGGGGAATGTCATATCCCGCCCGCCGGAACAGGAAATCAAAGCTGAGCGTCTTGCCCATGGCGGAAAGGTTTTGCAGCGTGTTGTTGATCAGCCAGCTGGCCAGCAGCATGACCAGAATGAACACCACCGCCTGCAAGCTCAGCGAACGATAGCGCCGATCATAGATCAGCATAGACATTCGGAACGGCGGATTGTCCGCGCCCGGATAAGCGACCATGTTTTACCCCCTGTGTCCGGTTTGAACGGGCGGGCCATTCTGGCCTC
>JAGPGI010000118.1 GCA_018056045.1 Paracoccus sp. (in: a-proteobacteria) | reverse complement strand
GCTGCGGATCTTCTCGGGGGCACGCTCTTTCCAGGCATCGAGGACGGCTTGGCTGGTGTTGCCGCCGACCAGGACGGTGTTGTCAGGAGTGCGCCGGGTGTCGGCATTGGGCGTGTCGCGTTCCCGGAAGGTGTGCTGGAGACTGGCGCCCATGTTGCCCAGGGTCTTGATCTTGGCGCAGCGGAGGATCGCGAAGCTGCGCGCCGCGCCGAGATGGGGCATCCTGCCCCCGATACGGCGGTCAATGCGCAACCGTTCCTGATCGTCTCGCGCGCCCATGAACCGCCCCTCTGCAGGAAGGTTTATGTGTACTCACTAGACAATTTGGCACAAGGCCAAATTATCCGCTCGCCCCGCAATATGGGGAAGGGACACATAAACCTTCCTGCAGAGGGGCTACGTTGCACCCAAGAAGAGGGAAGAGAAGCCGCCTGCAGCGGCTCGATCCCCAGCCCTTGCCAGCCTGATGAGAGCGCTGCGGGCCGGGGATCGGTCCTTGATTTCAGCTGAATTGTGTTTGGTGGCATTGCGGCTGTTATCATCATAAGTATGATAAAGTGTGCTGCCGCTAAGGAGGTTGTGACATGGGTGCTGTCGAACGGATGACGATCACAATGCCTGCCGAACTGGCCGAGACCTTGCGCCAGACGGTTGCGGGTGGAGAGTATGCCTCAACGAGCGAGGTCGTTCGCGAAGCGTTGCGTGACTGGACCCGCAGTCGGGATACAGAGCGGCGCGAACTGGAAGCTTTACGAGCAGCGATCAAGGCCGGGCTGGACAGCGGTCACGGCATTCCGGCGGACCAGGTGTTTGCGGAACTCCGTGCCCGCTATGCAGCGAAATCCTGATCTGTGCCGCGCTTGGTGATTTTGCCCGCCGCGCGGGCTGACCTGATCGAGATCGGTGATTTCATCGCCCAGGACAATCCTGGCCGCGCCTTGTCGTTTCTGGCTGAGATCGAAGCCAAGATGCGGCAGGCCGCTGAACGTCCTGAAAGCTTCCCTGCGCGTGATGATGTGCGCGAAGGGCTGCGCTCAGCCCGGCATGGACGCTACCTGATCTTCTTCCTCAACAGTGACGAGGAAGTTCAGATCATCAGGGTGCTGCATGGTGCGCGCGATTTGCCCAGAGTATTTGGATGATTGCGTGATTGCCGGTCAGCCTGAAAGCTTCGGTCAGAAGCCAATCCAGTCATAGAAAACATTCGGAGATCGATTTGACGCCACATGCCTTCATCACCAAGTGGCGCAATGTCGAACTCAAGGAACGTAGCGCCTCGCAGGCGCACTTCCTGGACCTCTGCGGGTTGCTCGGCATTGACGATCCGGTGACGGCGGACCCCAAGGGCGAGTGGTTCACCTTCGAGAAGGGGGCGACCAAGACCAGCGGCGGTGAAGGCTGGGCGGACGTGTGGCGGCGCGGCTGCTTTGCCTGGGAATACAAGGGCAAGCGGAAAGACCTGAAGGCCGCCTTTGCCCAGCTTCAGCAATACGCCGTGGCGCTGGAAAATCCGCCGCTGCTGATCGTGTCCGACATGGACCGCATCCAGCTGCACACCAACTGGACGAACACGGTCCAGCAGGTCCATGACATCGCCTTGGACGAGCTGGCCGACGCGGCGAAACGCGACCTGCTGAAAGCCGCCTTCACCGACCCCGAGCGGCTGCGCCCGGCCAAGACCCGGCAGGGGCTGACCGAGGAAGCCGCCGGTCGCTTTGCCGCCCTTGCCATGAACCTGCGCCGCCGGGGGCACGAGGCCCACGCTGTCGCGCATTTCGTCAACCGGCTGATTTTCTGCCTGTTCGCCGAGGACGTGAACCTGCTGCCCGACCGCATGTTCCAGCGGATGATCGAGCACGCCCAGCGTCAGCCCCGGATGTTCCAGACCCATGCCGCGACCCTGTTTGCCGCGATGCAGTCGGGCGGTATGGTCGGCTTTGAGCAGGTGGAATGGTTCAACGGCGGGCTGTTCGACCATGCCGAGGCCCTGCCGCTGGAAGCCGACGACGTGAACGAGCTGCTTGCGGCGTCCCGGCTGGACTGGTCGGAGATCGACCCCTCGATCATGGGCACGCTGTTCGAACGCGGCCTTGACCCCGACAAGCGCAGCCAGTTGGGCGCGCATTACACCGACCGCGACAAGATCATGCAGATTGTCGAGCCGGTCATCATCCGCCCCCTGCTGGCCGAATGGGACGCCGCGCAGGCCAGCATCCGCGCCGCGCTGGACAAGGCCGCAGCCGCGCGCAGTCCCGCCGCCCGCACCCGCGCCCACAAGGAAGCCGAAGCGGTCAAGGAGGCCTTCCTGGAACGGCTGGCGGGCTTCCGGGTGCTGGATCCGGCCTGCGGATCGGGCAACTTTCTGTATCTGGCGCTCTTGTCGCTCAAGGACCTGGAACACCGCGTCAACCTGGATGCCGAGGCGATGGGCCTGCCGCGCGGCTTTCCCCGTGTCGGCCCGGAATGCGTGTTCGGCATCGAGCTGAACCCCTATGCCGCCGAACTGGCCCGCGTGTCGGTTTGGATCGGGGAAATCCAGTGGATGCGCCGCAACGGCTTCGAGGCCGCGCGGAATCCGATCCTGCGTCCGCTGTCGAATATCGAGAACCGCGACTCGGTGCTGGCCCCTGATGGCACCCGCGCCGACTGGCCGGAGGCCGATGCGGTGGTCGGCAACCCGCCCTTCATCGGCAACAAGAAGATGATTGCCGAACTGGGCGAGGGTTACACGACCGCCCTGCGCCGGGCCTGGAACACCGTGCCGGGCGGGGTGGATTTCGTCTGCTACTGGTTTGCGAAGGCGTGGGAGATGATCGAGGCGGGCCGCCTGACCCGTGCCGGACTGGTCACGACCAACTCCATCCGCGGCGGCGCGAACCGCGAGGTGCTGCGCCCGATCACCGAACGCGGCCGCATTTTCGAGGCATGGTCGGACGAACCCTGGACCGTGGACGGCGCGGCGGTGCGCGTGTCGATGGTGTGCTTTGACGGACAGAAGGGCGGTGCGGCGCGGCTGGACGGGGCCGAGGTGGCGGAAGTGTTCGCGGACTTGACCGCGAGCCACTCTGGGCACGATTTGTCCCGTGCAGCGGGCTTGAGAACGAACCGCAACCTTGCTTTTCAAGGTTTCAAGTTTGGTGGCCCCTTCGAGATTTCGGGAAACGAAGCGCGGCAGTTGCTTGCCTCGCCAACCAATCCGAACGGGAGGAAGAACACCGAAGTAGTCCGCCGCTGGTTCAACGGCATGGATTTGACACGCCGACTATCGGAACGCTGGTGCATTGATTTCGGCGTATCACTTACCGAAGGCGAGGCAGCACTGTTTGAACTACCCTTCGAGACGATCCGGCACCAGTGGGACACAGAAAACGCAGCACTCGCAGCATCTGGCCAACGCCCCTTGCGGCAAGGAGAGGCGAAAACGCTTGCAACATGGTGGATGCACCAGCGGCCCCGACCCGAAATGCGGGACGCATTGAAGGGTCTATCGCGTTTTGTTGCGACTCCAGAAGTTGCGAAGCACAGGTTATTCGTGTGGCTGGATGGCGGGCTTATCGCGTCCGGTTCCGTCTATTCAATCGCCCGCGACGACGACACCACCTTCGGCATCCTGCACTCGCGCTTTCACGAACTCTGGGCGCTTCGGATGGGCACATCGCTTGAGGACCGGCCCCGCTATACCCCCTCTACGACCTTCGAGACCTTCCCCTTCCCGGACGGTCTGACCCCCGACATTCCTGCCGCCGATTACGCCGACGATCCGCGCGCGCAGGCCATCGCCGCCGCCGCAGCCCGGCTGAACGAGCTGCGGGAAAGCTGGCTCAACCCGCCCGACCTGGTGCGCCGTGTCCCCGAGGTGGTCCCCGGCTATCCCGACCGCATCCTGCCGCTGGACGACAAGGCCGAACGGGAGCTGAGGAAGCGCACCCTGACCAACCTCTACAACGCTCGCCCCGCCTGGCTCGACCATGCCCACAAGGCGCTGGATGAGGCTGTGGCCGGGGCCTACGGCTGGGGCGACGACTGGCGGGCGGGCGCGCTGACCGACGACGAGATCCTGGCTCGCCTGTTCCATCTCAACCAGCAGCGCACCGCTCGGTAAGGCAGGCGGGTTTCAGTCACCCCGCCCTTTTCCGAACAACCGGAACCAGAACCCCGCAGCGGGCTTGGGATGGTCTGGTGCAGGGGCCGGGGGCGCGATGGAGAGACGTTCCGCAATCTGGTGCCACCTGTCGCGCTCCTGCCTCGCATCGGCCAGAGCCTCGCGCAGCATCTGATTTTCGCGCTCCAAAGCCGCTGTTTCACCCGTTTCTTCGGGTGTTGCAGATCGTTTCATGATCTGCGTTTCAGGTGGTGCATCTGCAACGGGTGGGAACACGCGGTGCAACTCTGCAGGGTCTATGGTCCAGGTGCCGCTGTCATCCTTCAATCCTGAAATCTTGCCGCTCTTCAAGGCCCTCGTGATCGTTGCCTTGGAGATGCCTGCAGCCTTTGCGGCCTGACCTGCCGTGTATTTCATGGCGTTTCAGGGTGTTTCAGGGTGTTGCATGAACCGTATTCGCACCTGTTGTGCAACGCGTTGCAGGGACAGAGCATCAAGGTTCATCCCTTTCAGCCGTCGCTGGCAGGTCAGGCTCCATTCCGGGAAAGGATGGTTGCGAGATGGGGGGCAGGCCGACGCCCGAAGGGATCTGAAGTTCGCCAATCCGGGGGAGGTTGTAGAGCGCCGTTTTCGGCTCATCGAGTGCCCCGACTTCTTGCTCATCCTCGGCCAGCAGCACATCGGCTTTCAGGCGGGCATAGCGCAGGCGGTCGCGGCCTTCTGCCCATGCTACACGGCTGTTGAGGACATAGGCATTCACGGTGCCACTGGCCCCGATCTGGTGAACCTCGATCCAGTTGCCATCGGAAAGCGTTTTAAGGGCGCGCTTCACGGTCGAGGACGAAGCTCCCATGAGGCGGGCCAGGATCTTGTGGCTGGCAACAACCGCGTTGTGATCCCCGACATTGGCAGCGAGGACATGCAGCAGGGCAGAAGCCGCAGGGTGCTTTGTGCCAAGCCGTGCCCATGCCTCATGGGCGGCTCGGTCAGTCTGAACGAAGTGCCCCCGGCGTGGCTTCATCGGAAGGTTTGGCCGTTCCGCTTCCTGATCCGACCCTAGTTCATCCATGACCCACCCCTAGTCCATTTTTGATCGAAATTTGCTCATACAAGATCGAGAATCGAATAAGCGTGATCGATTTATACCGATAAAATCAGAGCATGTATGCTCAAAATATGTTCAGACCTAGGTCACAGCTATGACCTAGGGGTAGGTCACAGCTGTGACCTACCCCCCCCCTAAAAAATAAATAAAAACAATATCTTATTTTTTTGCCTTCTTATGATCTTAAGGCAGGCAAAAAATCCACGGTCCGGGCGCGCTTGCGCGCCGGGGGGGCGCGCCCGCCAGGAAGCTGGCGACCCCCCGCCCGTGGGACGGGCTGTGGGGTTTTTGAATGCCGTCGAACGCGAAGCCCCTTGTGGGCTGAGCGGACGACTCCGCGTGCGGATGCGCGCGCGGCGGGTGGGGGTCCGGGGGAGGGGAAGCCTGCTTATCCGCAGCTCTGGCGGCACGGTCAGAATTTGCTGGTGAAGGGCCAGCGGCGAGGCCGCAATTCAACCGGAAGTAGCTGGCTCGCTGATATGAGGTTTTATGACATTGCAAACAGTGCCCTAGGAGCTCCGCTAAGGGTTGTGTGGTCTAGGTCTTCTAGACAACAGTCTGATAGCTGTCGAAGCAGTGTTCATTGACCTTAGGAGACTTTCCTTGATCCCTTTCTCAAAAGCTTGTCCGCTGGCCTTGATCCTGGCCCTTTCGGCCTGTTCAGGAACCATGCAAGGCGTTACGCGCGGCACAGGCGAGGCCGTGAAATTTTCCTATGAGCAAGGGATGGACAGTGACACGCTGACTGCCGTGATTGGCAACGAAACCTTTAAGGGAAAGGCCGTCCAGCGGGGCAACACAGCCGTGTCGGCGACAACGTGGTCCGGAGATGCAATCTTCGGCTCAAGTTCTACAGGCGCTGCCGTGGCGGTTCTCTTGGGATCCCGTGGATCGTCCCTATCCTGCCAGCTGCAATATGCCGATGCGAGCGGCTTCACGACCAGCGGTGGCGTGGGCGTGTGCCAACATAGCGACGGTCGGGTGATCGACGTCGTTTGGTAAAACCGCAACATCAAAGCCTAAGGATTCTGCGGCTCCAGACTTGAGGGAAAAGCCGGTCCAAAACCTCCTCCCTCCCCGCCGCAATCTGTAACGCTTGCCAAACAGCCTGCCCGCCCAGCCAGGACAGGGTCAATTCCCGCATTTGGCAGTGTAACGCTGCCAAATGGCATTTCCTGCTACAGTCCGTGCCCTACTGGCAGGTTGGCAGGCTGACCGGATGGGCTAGTGGCCGTCATCCCAGGCATCGTCCTTCGGCTTGATCCGGTGCTCGACCACGGGTTCGTCCCTGACCTGCTCCTGGACGACAGGTTTCGCCTTCGGCGCATGCTCGATCGCAGGCTTGAGCTGTATTCTGGTCCTGGTGGGCGCCTTTGCCTTGACGGCAGGCTGTGCCACCGGGGCATCGAGCGCCTCCAGGGCCTCCTTGGCCGCTGTCTGCAAGCGGGTCATGAAGGCTTTCTCATCCAGACCGTTTTCCCGGGCAAAGGCGCGGCCGCCTGCCACCATGCCGTCCTGGATCGCGCCCAGGCGGCGGTTCTGCTCGGCAATCAGCTCGGCCCGGGCCTCAGTCGCGTTCAGCTCGCGCTGCAGTCTGCGGTTCTCGTGCTGAAGCTTGCTCAGCTCCGTCTGCATCTTCGGGGTGCCAGTGATCTGCTGCTTGAGGGCGAAGACTTCGGCCGCATGATCGCGGTTCTCCCGATGCCGGACGGCTTGAACCCCTCTGAGAGCGTCTGAGGCGGCCTCTGAGGCCCGCTGACGCCATTCCGCGTCCGTCTCACCGCCTATGCCCAGAATGGCCCCCTTGCGGCGCTCTGGGAGGCTTACAGCGGCATCCGGGTCGCTGAGATGGGCGTAGGCCCTCTGGACCCGCTCGTGGCGCGCCGGAGAGCCTTGCAGGCCGCGCTCCAGCCCATGCACCTTGCCGACCCGCTCCGCGAAGTCGGTCTGCATGGCCGAGAGCCCTTCCCGGCTGCCAACGATGGCACGGGCGTTCAGCTTGCCGCGCTCATCGAGGGGAATGGTCATCACCGTCATGTGGGGCGTGGTCTCGTCCCGGTGGATCACCGCGGAAAGGACGTTCTCAGCCCCGTGGCGGGCCTTGAGCCAGTCCAGGGCGTCGGAAAAGTAGGCATCCTGCTCCTGCCGGCTCATGGCCTTCAGGGCTTCGGGAGAGCCACCGACGAAGTATTCCAGCCCATGGACGGCATTGCTGCGGATCTTCTCGGGGGCACGCTCTTTCCAGGCATCGAGGACGGCTTGGCTGGTGTTGCCGCCGACCAGGACGGTGTTGTCAGGAGTGCGCCGGGTGTCGGCATTGGGCGTGTCGCGTTCCCGG
>JAGPGI010000117.1 GCA_018056045.1 Paracoccus sp. (in: a-proteobacteria) | reverse complement strand
GAAGGAAAACGGACCACGTGATGTCGAGTTCATCTTGCCCGTCGGGAGCGACGAGAAGCGCCACGGCACCATGCGGCAACGCCTTCTGTGGAACCATGGCATCGTCCTGCCGGTCGAGGATATCCGGCCAACCTTCCGAGGCGGTCAGATCGGTGCCAAAATCCGCTGGCGCCATCATTTCTTTGCCGACGCTGCGGATTCCGGCGCACAGCGGACCACCGAAATCCGTCTGCCCCGGCGTTGCAGGATCAAAGCGCAAGCGCGGGGAAGCGGCCCGATCAATGACACTGGACGTGCCATTGGTCACGATAACTTCGAGTTTCTGGACGTTACGCAACAGCGAAACGATGCCAGACAGCCAGAACGGGTCGTTGGCATCATCCAGCAAGCTTGTGTCGTAGGACTTGGGTAGGAAGCCGCTGGTGGTCGTCTTCGGTTTGAGGGTTGGGCTCCGGAGGGGATACCATTGGACCATCTGACGGGCGGAGCCTGCGAGGCCACTGGACAGAAGCAGATCACGGTCCCGCGTGGTCAGTGCGGCTTTCCATTCGACGCATGCATCACCGGGTTTCCCGATGACGATATAGGGATTAACCACGAGGGAGGGCACCTCAGTGTCGTGCCCATCAGAAACAACGAGGAAAGCATCGCAGACGTGGAACGCCGTCTTCTGTCCCATCCCGAACCGCCCGATGGCAGCGGTGTCGGTGGCCTTGATGCTGCCGCCGAAGCGCGCAATGCCTTGCGCTGATTCCGCGTCATATCGGCCGTCGTTCGCAACCATCAGCCCCGGAACCCTCAGGAGCGGGTGATCTGCCTCGGGCCAGCCGGGCAGGACTGCGATCCTGACTTGCTCTGAACCGGAATCATCCGCGTTTTGCAGCAGTTCTCGCAGGAGCGTCCGTCCGCCCTCGAAATGGTAGCGTTCCTTCAGGTTGGTCCGAAGTTCCTCGATGATCGACCTGTCGTCGCGGTGCATCGTCATTGGCAACAAACTCTTCTGAATAAGCGAAGCGGTAGAAATAAGTTATGGCGACCCGCGCTGCTGATTTCCATCGGCTCTGTGGATCATTGCAGACCCAACTTGGCACATCGATGCCGTCGGGGGCGGTCATATCATCAGAGCCACCGCAAACTTCCGGCAGCACTCACTTGGCGATACGCCACATCCGGTACCGCCCTTGCCCAGTGACCTCGCGGATCAGGCCGCGCGCATCCATCCAGGCCAGATTGCGCTGGACAGCCGAACGACTGGCTCCGGTCAGGACCTCAGCCATTGGGGCAGAGACAAGTTGCCATTCCGTCAGCACAGCGCACAACGTTGATGGCGTTTTGCCCGAGAGCCGCGCCGTCTCGGTTCCTGCCCGCACCGACCAAGCCTCTATATCGTCGAGCTGCCGCATCGCGGTGAGGCATGCGGTCTGCATCCCGTCCAGCCATCGCGCCAGGCGGTCAGCCGGTGGGCCACCAGCGCGTAGGCCCCCTGCCCCGCCCGTGGCGAGAGGCGCAAAGAGTGCCCCTCTCCCCTCGCTGGCCGCAATCCGTGCGGCTGTAACCGCCGCTTCCATTCGGTCGCCGTGTTGTCCGAGGCCCGCGAGGCTCCAGAGGTGAAAGCCCAAGCAAGAGCGGGTGATCGGATGCAGGTCGGCGGCTTGCGACATGAGGTCGAGCCAACCGCCCGCACGATCCGCAAAGAGCTCGGCATCATCACCGAGGTTTTCGGGGTCGCGGCGGTCGAGGAAGGCGGACAGGTCTACTTCCGGCCCCGGCCCTCCTGTCAGTCGCCGCACCGCCCATCCGACACGCGCCAGCGCCGCCGTGTCATCCTGAACGCCGGACAGGCGCAGGGCGATCCAGAGCGCCAGCCGATCCGGGCCGATGCGGTCGCCTACAAACCAGCTTAGGTCAGCCGCCTCTATCAGGGCGAGCCTGTGCCGCCAGCCCCCCGGGGCACGCCGCAGCCGATCGTCCAGCGCGCCGAGCCTGGAGGCCACACGGGCAAGCCGCGCGGCATGTCCCGCCTCGGCCTTCCGCCAGTCATCGAGAAGCGCAGTTTCGCGGGGGTCCGCCCTTGGCCCGGGCAGCAGATCTTCAGGCCGCTCTTCGATCGGACCGGGCATGAACCATTGTCGCATTTGCTTCACGATTTCACTGCGTCCTTTTCACATTATTTCCGCATGGTAGGGGGAAAACAGGGGCCAACTTGTGCTTTGCGATTTCAATTTCATCACTGATTTCAATAGCGAGGCGAGGGCACAGAGGGATGACAGCTTCCTTCGACGATCGACCGCTGAACAGCAACAGCCAGGCGGCGTCCGATGAGGCTTGGAACAAGGCCGTCCGGATCGCGCGAGAACTGGATCAGGCCCTCGATGGGGTCGTGCCGATGCGGGAGGCCGTCACACGTGCGGCAACAGAGCTGCGCCTTTCCACCCGTCAGGTCTACAATCATCTTGCCCGGTATCGCGGGGATCGTCGTGTCTCATCGCTATTGCCCAGGACGAACGGATCGCGGCGCACGCGGATCGCCTCCGAGGTCGAAACCATCATTGTTGCAACACTGCGGGAGATGTGGCTCCGGCCGGAACAACCCGATCTCGCGCCGATCGTCGACGAAATCCGCGCGCGCTGTGCCAGTGAAGGTTTAAAGCCCCCGGCCTATGTCACCGTGGCCAAAAGGATCCCGCGCGTGTTCTCCCCCGAAGAGATTGCGCGGCGACGGCTTTCCGGTGGCAAACACTTGCACCGCCTGAAGCCGCGTCCGGGGTACATCCGCGCGACCCATGCCCTTGACGTCGTCCAGATCGATCACACGCCGGCCGATATCCAGTTCGTCGAGGTGATCGACGACCACGGCGTT
Source organism: Paracoccus sp. (in: a-proteobacteria) (assembly GCA_018056045.1). Taxonomy (GTDB): domain Bacteria; phylum Pseudomonadota; class Alphaproteobacteria; order Rhodobacterales; family Rhodobacteraceae; genus Paracoccus. The sequence goes on along the minus strand of JAGPGI010000117.1, from coordinate 4,699 downwards.
TTCGTGGGCAGACCCTATCTGACCATCGCCGCCGATGTCGCGACCAGTGCAATCATCGGCTTTTGCCTCACCCTCGAGCGCCCTTCCCGACTATCAGTCGCACTTTGCCTTGCGCACGCGATGTGCCGAAAGGATGACTGGCTGGCCGAACGCGGGATTGCGCACCCATGGACAATGTATGGCCGCCCGAAGCAGATCGTTGTCGACTCAGCCAAGGAATTCCAGAGCAGTACCTTCACGACGGGATGTGCCGACTTCGGCATCGCCGTCCGCACCCGGAACAAGGGGACGGTACATCGGGGTGGCATTGTCGAGCGGCTTCTGGGCAAGGTGAACACGGTGCTTCGCTCTCTTCCCGGCAAGACCGGGCGGTCCATCGCGGACCGCGGAGATTATTCGTCCGACAAGCGGGCAAGCCTGACCTTCGCGGCCCTTGAGCGCTGCATTGCCCTGGCAATCATCGATCACAACCAGACACAGAACGCACGCAAGCTGACCGTGCCTCGCCTCGAATGGGAACGGCGGCTTCCACCGATTGACCGACAGATCGACGATCCCACCGATGTCCTGCTCAACTTCCTGCCTCGCAAGACGCGCCGCATCTCTCCCCAAGGCGTCAGCCTGTTCGCCATCGACTACTTTGAACACTGGCTTGGGCCGCTCGTAGCCCGGCGTGACCGCCTTGCAGCTCTGGATCTGTGCTATGACCCCCGGGACATCAGCCAGATCTACATCGCCGATCCCGACACGCGTGTCTGGCGCCCGGTAAGGCGACGGGACGGGGTCACTATGTCGGTCACCCTCTGGCACCATGAAGCCGACCGAGCGCGCCAGCGCCAGAACCAGCAACGCCCCGTGCAGGACAAGACGCTCCTGCGCCGAGAAATCGCTGCAACGGTCGCGGGGGCCAAATCCGCAAAGGCTCAACTGAGAGAGATGACCCGAGCCCGACACGCCGCAGGCGCGACAAAACCATATCAAGCTGCAGGAGCCGTTTCAGAGGCGACGAATCCTGGACCGGCGCCTGACCGACCCCGTCGCGTCTTTCCTATCGAGACCTGGTGACGTGGCCGACCATCTCCTGCCATCAACCTCAGCGTTGCTGGATGCGGATGCTGCCGCCCGCATGGCGCATATTCGGGCGCCACGCTGGATCGGCCATCCCGGTGCCTCTAGGGCACATGATGCGATGCGGCAGCTGCTGGAACGCCCGCCATCACTCCGCCCTCGCGGATTGCTGCTCGCCGGCCCCTATCACAACGGCAAGACCATGATCGCCGAACGCTTCGCCGTCGAACATCTGCGCCGTGCCGACCGGCAAAGGGTCTGGATGATCCAGACTCGGGAGGGGGCTGGCCTGTCGCATTTCTACGCCAGCATCCTGTCCGGGCTGCGCGCCCCGCAGGCTGTCGGCTGGCGCAGCCTGTCCCGCGCCAGCGAACAGGTCGATCATCTTCTCGACAGCCTGAAGCCGCGCCTGCTCATCTTCGACGAATTCCACAGTGCGCTGCGCGGACGCCGACAGGATGTGAAGGCAATCTTCTCATTTCTGCGGCGGATCGCACGCGTGCATGACATCTCGCCCGTGCTTGTCGGCGAAATCGCCGTCTACGATGCGCTGCACGACACCGAAGAAATGGGCTCGCGGTTCGATACGGTCGCGGTGCCACGGTGGGGTTTCGACGAAGACTTCGCCACACTTCTCGACAGTCTTGAGGCCAGCATGCCACTTGCGGATGCCTCAAACCTCTCACGACCTCCCCTGGCCAAAATGATCCATGATCTGTCGGAAGGGCTGATTGGCGAGGTGGTCGACATCGTCACCCGGGCGGCTGTGGCAGCTGTTGAGAGCGGTGAGGAAAGGATCACGTCCAGCACCGTCATGGCGCTCGGATATGTGCCGCTGTCACGGCGGCGGAACTCAGCCTTGCGCCATTCAATGACATGACCAGCACTGTGCCGAGGATCACCGTCTCCCCGGCCCGCCGCTATAGTGTGGTGGCGGGACGTCGCTGGCCGGTGGAGGTCAGGCCCGCTCCCGGTGAGCTTTTGTCAAGCTGGCTGCATCGGGTTGCGCATGCCAACGGTGTGCCGCCGCGCTATTTCGGAGCGGTGCTCGGAGCTGCTGTCGAGACATGGTCGGCCCAACTCGACCGGCATCTGCCGGAGGCCGTTCGCCGCATCCTGCTCGACCATACGTCGATCTGCCCCGACGATATCGACGGACTTTGTCTGGCCCACAGTCCCTTCTCGAGCGTGCGCTTGCGGCTGCGGAGCCGGCCGCAACATGCAGGGACTTCGACTGCGCAGTCCTGTTGGCTGCAGTTCTGTCCCACCTGCCTGCGGGAAGACGAGGTGCCCTATTTCCGGCAGAGTTGGACTCTGGCAACCCGCGTGTCCTGCTTTCGCCATGGCTGCCGATTGCGCGACCGCTGCCCGTCTTGCGGTCAGGGCCTTGCTCCGTTCAGACAGGATCGCCTTGTTTCACAGCAATACTGCGCCTTCTGCGACGCTCCTCTCGCCAAACCGACGGACCCGGCAAACCCAGGCGCCCGGCGTCTCGAGCGGCTGATCGACGATCTGCTTCGTCTTGACACAGCTGGGCTCGCACTTGGCGTGGGCCGGGGGAAACGGAAAACCCTGCCAGAGAGGATTGCAATATGCCCGGTGCCCGTCGGTACGACGACATCAACGATACCGCAACTGTCGCATCGGCTTCGCCACGATTTCTTCCGGCGGCTGTCGGAAGGGCAGAGCGGAATAGTTGGCCACAAAGGTGGTGGCCCGCTGAACCTTTGGGTCCGGCTTGCCAATGCCGCTGGAAACCACAACGGATTGGTCAAGGAGCTCACGGATCAGCTTGCGGAAACTGCAGGGCTGCGGCGGGCCTCCTCCCCCAGAGCGACTGATCTGGCCGCCCTGCTGCGGGCAGCGACCCAGCTACATGAAGCCCGCCGATCTGCAGCCGAAGCTCAACCCGCTCCTTAAATGTCGTAAGCCTCCGACGGGCCCGCGAGGCCGGCATCTACGAGTTGCTCGGGATCGGGCAGGTCGCGCAAGGACGCCATCCCGAAGGTGGCAAGGAAGGTCTCGGTGGTGACAAAAGTGTAGGGCGCGCCGCGCCGGGGTTCGCGCGGGCCGGTGCCGATCAGGTCGCGCTCGGCCAACCTGCCGATCAGATCACGGCTGATCTCTTTGCCGAAGATGTCCTTCAGCCCGTCGCGGCTTACCGGCTGGTGGAATGCGATCGCCGCCAGCACGGCCAGATCGTATTCTGACAGATTCAGGGCCTGCTCCCCCACATCCGCCGCCGCGCGGATCGCCGGGGCATAGGCGGGCTTGGTCCGCAGCATCCATCCCGCGCCCACCTGCGCCACCTCATAGGGGCGGCCCACCATATCCACTGCCAGATCGTCAATCAGCAGGTCGACCGAGACCCCTGTGCCCACCACGCGCGCCAGATCCTCGCGCGCGACCGGCGAGGCGCTGGCAAACATCACCGCCTCGATCCGGCACATCCATTCCCGCCACCGCAGATCGGCTGGCAGGTCAGCCAGGTCCCGGTCAAGCCCCGCCTCCTCGCGCCGCGCCATGGTCAGACCCCGTAAAGGCGAAACGTGTCCCGCCCAGTCAGCTCACGGATGGCCCCCTGGCTGACCAGCCGGTCGCACAGCCGCCGCGCGGCCCGGTCCGACATGAAGTCAAGGGCCGAGGGTGCCAGCGCATCGCGCGACAGAAACAGATCGACGGCGCGCGTGGCCCCCTTGGCGCGCAGCTTGGGGGCCACCGCGCGCAATCGGACCGCCGCCCGGGAAAGTTCCGCCGCCAACGGCAGGGCCTGTCGCACCCCGACACCAACCGCCCTGTGACAGGCCAGCCGCAAGTCAGCCCCGCGCAGCTGCAGATCACGGGCCTTCAAGGCCAGCGACAATAGCGGCAGCACAAGATCCTGCCCCAGGGATTTCACCAGAACCGCATCGGCAAGGATCAAGGCCACGGTCTCGCCCCGCGGATTACCTTCCAACACGGCCTCGATGACCTGCGCCGCGCGGTCAACCGGGGTTGGTCCGGTGGCATCCAGACAAAGGGCAATCTGCTCTGGCGCAACCCCCTCCAGCGCGCGGCTCAGATTCGAGACTGAAATCGGCCGCGCAACCGCCCTCGACCATTGTCGAAAAACTCGTCCCGCCGGGCCGGGATCATCGCCTGCTTTTGTCAGGTGCAAGGAGTCACGCAACGCTCCGGCCCCTTCGCGCCGACCGGCAATTCCTGCGCAAAACTCCGCTGCCACCAGCGCCAGGCGGTCACGCCACAAGGCCTGGGGCAGGTCTGCGGCGGTTGTAGCAAAGGTCAGATGCGCCAGTGCTGCCCCGGACCGGAACGCCGCAGCCTCGAAGGTTTCCGCCGGCCCGGACATGATCCAGCCCGGGAGGGGAGGGAGCATCGGCAGGGCCACAGTGGTCTGGATGCGCGGTTTTCTCATGGCGAGAGCCTATTTCAACGCGGCGCTTAATACCAGAAATTATGCCTGCAACCGCCGCATCGTTGTCATCGTTGCAATGTCCAATAATCTTGCATTATCGGACGTGCCGGGAGTATGCTCGACGGTATGACCGAAACGCCCGAGAAATCGCCTTCAGAACCCCCGGAACGTCCCGATCGCCATGAGCGGGACGACAGCGCTGATACGGAGCGCGAC